>NZ_JBIWMV010000002.1:1195337-1256188 GCF_044766845.1 Streptomyces sp. NPDC101776
GGGCTGAGGGGCGGGTCGTTTCTGGAGGGGTCGGAGGCCTGGGCCTGCCCCCGTTCATCGGCTCGCCCGGCCCCGCTGTTTCTCAGCACCGCGCTCACTCGGCCACTCGCTCCTCCTCGCCCCGTGGCTTGTTGGCACCGTGCTCGCTCGCCCCTCCTCGCCCTGCTGCGTCCGACGTCGTTCCGCGCGCTCGTCCTGGCCCGCCCCCACCGGGCCCTTCTCCGGGGCCGCGTTTGTGTCCACCCGCACGGAAAATCCCGCCGCAACGGCGAGCAGCCCACCGAACCGCTTCCCGGGGGTGCCGAACCATCCCTTTTGTGTCCACCCGCACGGAAAATCCCGCCGCAACGCCGAGCAGCCCACCGAACCGCTTCCCGGCGGTGCCGAACCATCCCTGCGCCATATCCCAACCCACCCCGTGCCGACCTCTCCGCCGCAAGAGCGAGTACCCACCCCACGACGCATCCCGGAATCCCGAACTCGGACTCACCCGAGCCGCCCGCAAGGCACCGCACCGCCTCCCACCCCGGCCGGGACACATCCACCCCCGACCAGTACAAGCCCCGGGCAACCCACCACCCCCGGCAACCAGGACCCACCCCCGGCCGGCACAAGCCCCGCCCAGCCCCCGGAGGGCCCGTCACTCGCGTGGCCCCCGCGAAGGCGCCCCCCGCCCCCGGCGACCGTAAGGATGCGGGCATGGGTATACGCATGCTCCATCGCCGGACGGGTCGGGCGCGGACTCAGACGCAGGCAGCGGGCGCCGCCGCCGCGCAGGGCGCGCCCCGCCCGCCGGCTCCGGCCTTCGCGGCCGGCGCAAGCACCGCCCGCATCCCCGCCGACCTTGCGATGGCCGTCCGGCACACGGCCGCAGGCCTCCGGCACAGCCTCACGTTCCGGGACGACGCGGCCGTAGACCCCCGAGAACAAGCCAAACACCCCCAGGGACCCGCAACCACCCCCACCGGCACCCCCGTCTGGCGCCTCTGGGCCGACCTCGGCCGCAGCTACCTGGACCTCGTCCGCACCCGGCTCCCACAGTCACGCTCCGCGCACACCATGACGGTGTTCATAGCGCCCCCACCGGACGGCTCCGCGTAACCGTGCACCTCGCGGCAACGCTCGCCTCTCTACCTCCTGCGCTCGTGCTGGCCTGTCTGACGATTCCGCAGGACGTGCTCATCGCCGAGCCGACTGGACGGCTCCGCATGACCGAGTTTCCTTGCGCCGCCGCTTACCCCTCCGCGTGACCGTGCTCATGCTGGCCCTGCCTGACGGCTCTGCACTGCTCTGCTCATCGCCGAGCGGCCCGGACGGCTCCGGGTGACCGTGTCTCCCCGCGCCGCCACTTGCCCCACCCGCACGACCACGCTCTCTGCCACGCCTGTCCGATGCCTCAGCACGGCCGTGTTCAACGCGGAGTCGACCGGACGGCTCCGCATAGCCGTGGTGCCCCGTACCGCCCCTCGCCCCTCCGTAAGGCCCTGCTCACCCTGGCCCGACTCAACAACTTCCCGTGACCATGCTCATCGCGGAGCCGACCAAACGGCCCGGCGTGCCCCTGATCCCTAGCCCCGCCGCACGCCCCCGCATGACCGCGCTGCCGCCCCTGCCCGACAGCTCCGTACGACCGTGTCCACCGCCGCCCCGCCCGACGCACCCCTGCCTGTCGCTCACCGCAAGGCGACCCCACGGCCTCGCCCGTCGATCACCGCGAGCCGATCCCACCGCTCCGCCCCCAGTCACCGCGAGCCGACTCCACGGCCCCTGCCCGTCGGTCAGCGCGAGCCGACTCCACGGCCCCTGCCCGTCGGTCAGCGCGAGCCGACTCCACGGCCCCTGCCCGTCGGTCAGCGCGAGCCGACTCCACGGCCCCTGCCCGTCGGTCACCGCGAGCCGACTCCACGGCCCCTGCCCGTCGGTCACCGCGAGCCGACTCCACGGCCGCCCCTACCCGCCGATCACCGCGAGCCGACCCCGCAGCCCCGCCCCCGCTCACCGAGAACCAACCCCCCACCCCTCCCGCCCACGCTCACCGAGACTCGCCCCGCTCGCCCCACCCCGCCCCGACCCCGTCCGGATCCCCAGCGACCCCCACCCCCACCCTCGCCGGACGCCACACCCGCACACCGACCCCGTACAGCAACACCCCCAGCACCAGCCCCGCCCCCGCCCCGAAGCACAACGTCGGGATCAGGTCCCAGGGGCTTGCGGTCGAGCCCCAGTAGGCCCACCAGTTGGATGCCCGTTCCGCTGCCGCGAGCAGTGCGCAGGTGGTGAGGAGGAGCGCGGCCACCCATCGGTCCCGTGCCGACAGCACGGGTACCCCCACCGGCTCGGCGGCCGGGATCCCTCGTAGCGCGCGCAGCACGAACGTGGTGATCAGCAGCGCGCCGATCGCCGAACTGCCGTACTGGAGGGACGAGAACAGCGGTCTGCCGGCCAGCTCACGGTCGAGGACGGGGAACAGCCGGACGCCCCACCGGTCGTGGTGGGTGAACGCGTCCCACACGACATGGGTCAGGCCGCCGAGCACCGCGGACGCGTACCAGCGGACGGCCAGCGACGGGGTCGCACGCGCGCGTGGGGTGCCGCAGCGCAGGAGGGTGGCCGTACGGGGCTGCCGGGCGCGCGGGAGCAGGGCCACCAGGGGTTCGCGCAGCAGCAGCCACAGGCCGACCGTCGCCCACGTGATGACGACGTCGACCGTGAAGACGCCCGGGAAGGAGTGTGTGACCTTCCCGAATTCCATCGCCCCGGGGACCGCGCTCGCCGCGTAGTACGTCATGTCGGGGGCGAAGGAACCCGCAACCAGCACCGCCGGTACGAGTCGGCCGCGCCCCCTTCCGTCGCCGCGCACGGCGGGCAGTACTGCGGCGGCATGACTCAAGGTGAACGGCAACAGGGGTCCCCGTAGGAGAGGTCGGCACATGGCCAAGCGGTGAATAACGGTCACCAACGGGTGCCCGTGCAAAGCAAGTTGTCGTAGGGTCGCCTGGGTCCCCGCGCGGGGCCCGCGGACGGGCGGATACGGAGAACAGAAGTACACACCATCCGATAACGACCACGAGGGCAACCTGCGGGGCGGGTCGACCGTCACACCAGGCGCAGAGGTAACAGACAAGGACGGGCGCTCGGGCGTCCCTGGGAGGGGTTCACTCCATGACGGCGCATTTCGGCAGGCGGCTGCGCAAGGGTGCGGCGACGACGGCGGTGGCCGCGGCAGCGGTCGCGGCACTGTCCGCGTCCCAGGCTCCGGCGGTGACCGGCAGCGACAGACCGACCGCCGCCGGCCAGGCGACGCCCGACGGGAGTGACACGGGCACCGGCCGCAGCGCCACCGGAGACTCGCCGTACTACACGGACCTCCCGCCGCTCAGCAGCCCCCTCCCCAGCGCCAGTCAGTCGCCCTCCATAGGGACCCCGGTCTCGGTGGGCGCGGCCGAGGCCGGCATCCCTGCGACCGTCCTCGACGCCTACAAGAAGGCCGAGACCGAGCTCGCCGCGTCCAAGCCGGGCTGCAACCTGCCCTGGCAACTCCTCGCCGCCATCGGCAAGGTCGAGTCGGGCCAGGCCCGCGGCGGCCAGGTCGACGCGAACGGCACGACGACCTCCAAGATCCTCGGCCCCGCGCTCGACGGCAACGGCTTCGCGCTCATCAAGGACACCGACAACGGCGCGTACGACGGCAACAGCACGTACGACCAGGCCGTCGGGCCCATGCAGTTCATCCCGTCCACCTGGGCCTGGGCCGGCCGCGACGGCAACGGCGACGGGGTCAAGGACCCCAACAACGTCTACGACGCCGCGCTCGCCGCCGGCCACTACCTGTGCCGCAACAACTGGAACCTGTCGACCGACGCGGGCCTGCGCAGCGCGATCCTCAGCTACAACAACTCCACGGACTACCTGAACACGGTCCTGTCCTGGCTGGAGTTCTACCGCAAGGGCACCCACTCGGTCCCGGACGGCACGGGCACGCTGCCGTCGGGCCGCAGCGACGACAACTCCACGGCCACGCCGTCGTCGCCCTCGACGACCCCTCCGGCCACCTCGTCGCCGGACCCCAGCCCCACCCCGCCGGTCACTTCGACCCCGCCGGCCACTTCGACCCCGACGCCCACGCCCACACCCACCGACACGGTGGCCAAGCTCGCGGACGCGGGCACGGCGAAGCTGACCGCGATGGCGGGCGACCAGTTCGGCAAGAAGATCAGCACCAGCGCCAGGACCTCGGCGGGCAAGGCCGTCGCCAAGGTCCGGATCCGGTTCACGATCGTCGGGACCACGGACGCCACCTTCACCGGCGGGGAGACGGTCGCCACGGTCACCACCGACGCCTCCGGTGTGGCCGTCGCCCCGGCCCTGCAGGCCGGTGAGACGACCGGGGACTTCACCGTCCGCGCCACCGTCGTCGGCCGCGCGGTCGCCGGTCTCGACTACGCGGCCAGCGTCACGCCCCGCGTTGCCGACACCCTGGCCCGCACCGGCACCACGGCGCTGACCTGCACCCCGGGCGGCGAGTTCACCGACCAGGTCCAAGTGAAGGCCACGTACAACGGCGCCGTCGCCGACAAGGTCGCGGCCACCGCGACCTTCATCAAGGCGGCCGGCGACACGACCGAGAACGACAAGGGCCCCTACTTCAAGGACGCGGACGGCAAGACCGTACGCACCCTCACGGGCCTGGCCACGGACGCCGACGGCCTCCTGACGCTGCCGAAGCTGTACGCCGACGACACCACCGGCACCTTCCTGCTCCAGATCACCACCACGGGCGGCGCGACCCTCACGGTCGAACTGACCGTGGCGGCGCCGGCCGACACCTCCTCGGCCGACCCGAGCCCGTCGGCATCGCCGAGCGCGTAACGCCTCGTAGGACCTGAACACCGCAACACCGCACGGCCGCAACACCGCACGGCCGTACGACTGCACGGCCGTACGAACGCACGACGAGGGCGCCCCTCCGCTACGGCGGACGGGCGCCCTCGTCATGTCCGCCCCCCTCGTGCGTGTGCAACGTGTTCTCATCTCGCCCGCGCGTTGCTACGGTGCCCGACCTGACGACCTATCAGTTCCTGTCTGTCGGGAGGCCGGCATGCGTGCCCTGATCGCCGCAGCGACCGGACTCGCGCTCGCGTTCGCGCTGGTCCTGACCATCACCGCGCTGGGTTCGCCGATGGGCAAGACCTCCCCGAAACCGCTGCTGACGACGGTGCCCGCGCACCCGTAAACGATTGCGCAAGCGTTTAACTCCTTGGTAGGGAGGCCGAGTTGCACCGCAAGGCCAGCCTGATCCTGCTCGCCCTCGCCGTGTTCTTCACGGCGCTGTCCCCGCTGCTGCGCTGGTACGCCTTCCCGCGCCTGGCCAAGATCCCGGCGAACCAGTACCAGGACATGGTCCTGGAGGCGAAGAACGCCACCCTCCTCGACTACGGCACCATGCAGGCCAAGACGGTCCCCAAGGTCACCATCGTGCAGACCCTCAAGGGCGACGTGGAGGCCGCGAAGAAGATCGACAAGACGGCCGGCCGGGACGTCGTCGTCTGGGACGGCCTGTCCTACGTCCAGGGCCCCGACGGCAAGATGGTCTCCTCGATCCCCGAGCGCTACATCTTCGACGCGCACTCGCAGGAGCCCGTCCACGCCACCGGCGAGATGGTCGACGGCACCCCGGTGAAACGGGACGGCATCGAGTTCAAGTGGCCGTTCCTGACCCAGAAACGGGACTACGAATACTTCGACGCGCAGTCCCGCACCACCAACCCCATCCACTACAAGGGCACCCGGAACTTCCGCGGCGTCAAGGTCTACTACTTCGAGCAGACCATCCCGTGGACCAAGGTCCCCTTCCCGAGGACGATGCCGGTCAAGGGCATCACCCCGGAGTCCGTCGCCAAGACCGGAACCACGCGCTGGTACACCACGGTCCGCAAGTTCTGGGTCGAACCCGTCACCGGGGCACCGGTCTACGGCGAGGAGCTCCACAAGGAGGAACTGCGCGGCGGCACCCTCCTGGGCGGCCGGGCCAAGGTGACGGCGTTCGCCGGCGACGTGAAGATGCGCGAGGACTACATCAAGCACACCGTCGCCCTGGTGAAGTCCAACCGCACCCTCGTCCTGCTGATGGTCTCCTACCTCCCCTGGGGCTTCCTGAGCCTCGGCCTCCTCCTGTTGGCTCTCTCCCTCTACCTGGAGGCCCGCGGCAGGCGCCCCGGCGACCCCGCCCCCACCCGGATCCACGAACCGGAACCGGTCACCGCCTGAGCCGGGTCACCGCCTGAGCCGCGCGTTCGTGAACCGCGTGGCCTCGGCGGCGGCCGGGTCCTCGGGCCACGGATGCTTCGGGTACCGCCCGCGCAACTCGGCCCGCACGCCCTTGTAGCCGTCCTTCCAGAAGGACGCCAGATCGGCGGTGACGGCGGCGGGCCGCCCGGCGGGGGAGAGGAGATGCACGAGCACGGGCACCCCGGCGACGGTCGGCGACTCGTGAAGTCCGAACATCTCCTGCAACTTCACGGCCAGCACCGGCTGTTCGGGATTCCCGTAGTCGATCCGGATCCGGGACCCGCTGGGCACGACGAACCGCTCCGGAGCCAACTCGTCCAACCGCCCCGCGTCCCCCCAGGCCCACGGCAGCAACCGCCGCAGCCCCTGCCCCGCATCGATCCGCCCCAGATCACCCCGCCGCCGCGCCCGCCCCAACTCCGGCTCCAACCACTCGTCCACGCGCGCGTGCAACGCCTCGTCGGACACGTCCGGCCACGGCGCCCCGACGTTCAGGGACAGGAACGCCAGCCGCTGCCGCAGCACTTGGGCATCCACGGACCACCGCAACAGCCCGACCCCCTCCTGCCGCAACCCTTCGACAAGCGCCTCCCGTACGGCGACGGGATCGGCGTCCCGCAGCGGCCGCACCGCCAACTCGACCGCCCCGAGCCGCTCGACACGCCGGGCCACGACGTCGCCGCCGGCCCAGTGCACCTCGTCCACCTCACTGAGCAGCGCCCCGGCCGCGAACCGGGCGACGTCCTCGTCGACCACCGCCCCGAGCTGCACACGCGCGTGCCCTTTCCCGATCGGCCGGTCGGCGACGGCGACAGCGATCCAGGGCGCACCTCGGAGGGCACTGGCGTCGCCCACTTCGGCACGGGTGCCGGACACGAGGAGATAGGAACCACCGTCGGCTTTGGCGACGCGTTCGGGGTAGGCGAGGGCGGCGACGAGGCCGGCGAGGACGTCTTCGCTTGTGACGTTCACTCCTGGGGAGCCGTAACGGGTGGGTGGGTCGGAAATCTCCCCTCCCAGGGCCCGCAGTCGCCGAACCTCCGCACGCCAACGCCCGGCATAGGCGTCACCCCCACGCCGAGCAAGCCGCAAAGCCCCGGCAAGATCATCCCCGTACGACCGCGGCGCCTCCTCGCTGAGCAGTGCGACAACCTCGACGCCCGCCCCACCCGAGTCCAACAACGCCCGCCCCAACCGGGGATGCAACCCCAGCCGCGCCAACCGCACCCCCCGCTCGGTCGCCCGCCCGACGGAGTCCACCGCGCCGACCGCCGCAAGAACACCCCGAGCCGCCGCCATCGCCCCGGAGGGCGGCACATCGAGCAACGCCAGCCCCGACGCCGCAGGATCCCCCCAGCACGCCGCCTGAAGAGCGAACGCCGTCAGATCGGCCACCTTGATCTCCGGCGCCGGAAAACGCGGCAGACGCGCATCCTCGGCCTCGCCCCAGCACCGGTACACCGCCCCCGGCGCCTCCCGCCCGGCCCGCCCCGCCCGCTGCCGCCCGGCCGCCTGCGACGCCCGTACCGTCGCGAGCGCGCTCAGCCCGCGCGCGTGATCGACCCGCGGCTCCCGGGCCAACCCCGAGTCGACGACCACCCGTACACCGGGAACCGTCAGCGACGACTCCGCCACGGACGTCGCCAGCACCACCCGCCGCCGCGCCCCCGGGGACAGCACCGCGTCCTGTACGGCGGCAGGCGCGCGCCCGTGCACCTGGAGCACCTCGACCCCGCCCAGGTCGCCCAACTGCCCCGCCACGCGCGCGATCTCGCCGACCCCGGGCAGGAAACACAGCACGTCCCCGTCCCGCTCGCCCAGCGCCCGCCGTACCGTCGCCGCCACGTGCGTGAGGAGCGCCGGGTCCACGCGCATCCCGTGCGGCGGCCGTACGGGACGTACCGGAGGCGTCCAGACGACCTCCACCGGGTACGCGACGCCCTCCGCCTCGACCACCGGCGCATCGCCCAGCAGCCGGGCCCAGCCCTGCGCGTCGGTGGTCGCGGACGCCGCGACCAGCCGCAACTCGGGCCGCAGGGCCTCCCGTACGTCTACGAGGAAGGCGGCCACGGTGTCCGCGTCCAGGTGCCGCTCGTGGCACTCGTCGAGGATCACGGCGTCGACGCCCGCCAACTCCTGGTCCCGTTGCAGCCGTTGGAGCAGTACACCGGTCGTGACGACCTCCACGCGTGTGTGCCGCCCGACGATCCGCTCGCCCCGCACGGTGTACCCGACGCTCTCGCCGACCTTCTCGCCCAGCAGCCACGCCATGCGCCGGGCCGCCGCCCGCGCCGCGATCCGCCGCGGCTCGGCGACGACCACCCGCCGCGTGGGTCCCGCGCTGCGCTCGCCGAGCAGCCCGGCCAGGGCGAGCGGGACGAGCGTCGTCTTGCCGGTGCCGGGCGGCGCTACGAGAACCGCAGCACCGCCCGCCTCCAGAGCGGCGTCAAGTCCTGGCAGGGCACTGCGGACGGGCAGCGCGTCGAGGGCGTCGTAGCGGATCACGCACCCAGTGTCGTACGCCCCGCGAAGCGACCTCTACGCGCGCGTGCCCGCGTTCCGTCAGTCCCTCAGCCGTTTTCGCGGTCGCGTTCGCAGACGAAGATCGTCGTCCCCGGGATGAGGTTGCCGCGCAGGGGCGACCAGCCGCCCCACTCGGCGGTGTTCCAGGACGGCCACTCCGGCTCGACCAGGTCCACCAGGCGCAGGTCCGCCGCCACGATGTCCCGGACGCGGTCACCGAGCGTCCGGTGATGCTCTACGTAGACCGCGCTTCCGTCGTCGGCCTGTTCGACGTACGGCGTGCGGTCGAAGTACGAGGCGGAGACCGTCAGGCCCTCGGGGCCCGGCTCGTCGGGGAACGCCCAGCGGATCGGGTGCGTCGTCGAGAAGACGAACCGGCCGCCCGGCCGCAGCACCCGGCGCACCTCGCGCAGCACCAGCCGCGGGTCGGCGACGAACGGCAGCACCCCGTAGGCCGCGCAGACCAGGTCGAAGGAGGCGTCCGCGAAGGGCAGCGCGCCCGCGTCGGCGCACACCAGAGGGAACGATCCGCCGATCCGCAGCGCGTGCTGGAGCTGGCGGTGGGAGATGTCCAGGGCGATCGGGCGGGCGCCCTGGGCGGCCAGCCAGCGCGAGCACTGGGCCGCGCCGGCGCCGATCTCCAGGACGTCCTTGCCCTTCAGCTCCTCCGGCGGGCCGAGGAGTTCGGCCTCCACCTCGTCGAGGCCCTCGGGGCCCCACACGAAGCGGTCGTCGCCGAGGAACGTGCCGTGTTCGACCTGGTAGTCGTCCGCGTTCCGGTCCCACCAGCCCCGGTTGGCCCGGGAACTCTCGGTGACGTCGGCATCACGCCGGGTGGCTTCCGGCTCGAACGCATCGGGCTCTTGGATGATCGGCTCCCTCGTCGTACTCTTCCGTCACCTCTACGGTGCGGCTGTCCCCGGCGGCGTCACTGAAGGGGTGGTTCAGGCCTGCGTGGCCTCGCGGGACACGTTTTGTGCCGGGTATGCGGCGATCCGCCCCGGGTGTGCGCCTTCGCGCATTGACCCTGCCTGGCTGCCCCCGTATGCTACAAGTTGCGCTGCGGGCCTGCGCACCTCAGACGTAGCAGGTTGCGCTCGCATCTGTATGTATGACCCCTCGGTTTTCGAGGCGCCACCGGACACCTGGTGTTCCGGATCGGCGCTTCCTTGGCTGTCCGGCCTTCTGCAGAGCGAAGCGAAAAAGGCTCTCGGCGTGAGCAGTACCTACGACTTCAATGTCCGTACCGGAGCCCTTTCCCACATGACGAGCAGCACCGAGACCACCGCCACCACCCCGCAGGTAGCGGTCAACGACATCGGTAACGAGGAAGCTTTCCTCGCCGCGATCGACGAGACGATCAAGTACTTCAACGACGGCGACATTGTCGATGGCGTCATCGTGAAGGTCGACCGGGACGAGGTCCTGCTCGACATCGGTTACAAGACCGAAGGTGTCATCCCGAGCCGCGAGCTCTCGATCAAGCACGACGTCGACCCGAACGAGGTCGTCAAGGTCGGCGACGAGATCGAAGCCCTTGTTCTCCAGAAGGAGGACAAGGAAGGCCGCCTGATCCTCTCGAAGAAGCGCGCCCAGTACGAGCGCGCCTGGGGCACCATCGAGAAGATCAAGGAAGAGGACGGCATCGTCACCGGTACCGTCATCGAGGTCGTCAAGGGTGGACTCATCCTCGACATCGGCCTCCGTGGCTTCCTGCCGGCTTCTCTCGTCGAGATGCGCCGTGTCCGCGACCTCCAGCCCTACGTGGGCAAGGAGCTCGAGGCCAAGATCATCGAGCTGGACAAGAACCGCAACAACGTGGTCCTGTCCCGCCGTGCCTGGCTGGAGCAGACCCAGTCCGAGGTCCGCCAGACGTTCCTCACGACCCTCCAGAAGGGTCAGGTCCGCTCCGGCGTGGTTTCCTCGATCGTCAACTTCGGTGCCTTCGTGGACCTGGGTGGCGTCGACGGTCTGGTCCACGTCTCCGAGCTGTCCTGGAAGCACATCGACCACCCCTCCGAGGTTGTCGAGGTCGGCCAGGAAGTCACCGTCGAGGTTCTCGACGTCGACATGGACCGCGAGCGTGTCTCCCTGTCGCTGAAGGCGACCCAGGAAGACCCGTGGCAGCAGTTCGCCCGCACCCACCAGATCGGCCAGGTCGTGCCCGGCAAGGTCACGAAGCTGGTTCCGTTCGGTGCGTTCGTCCGCGTGGACGAGGGCATCGAGGGTCTGGTGCACATCTCCGAGCTGGCCGAGCGCCACGTGGAGATCCCGGAGCAGGTCGTCCAGGTCAACGACGAGATCTTCGTCAAGGTCATCGACATCGACCTCGAGCGCCGTCGCATCAGCCTCTCGCTGAAGCAGGCCAACGAGGCCTTCGGTGCCGACCCGGCCACGGTCGACTTCGACCCGACGCTGTACGGCATGGCCGCGTCGTACGACGACCAGGGCAACTACATCTACCCCGAGGGCTTCGACCCCGAGACCAACGACTGGCTCGAGGGCTTCGAATCCCAGCGCGAGGTGTGGGAGACCCAGTACGCCGAGGCGCAGCAGCGCTTCGAGCAGCACCAGGCGCAGGTCATCAAGTCCCGCGAGGCCGACGCCCAGGCGGCGGCCGAGGGCGTCGACACGGCGGGTGCGGCTCCGGCCGCGGCCGGTGGTGGCGGCGGTGGCGGTTCGTACTCCTCCGAGGGTGCGGACACCTCCGGCGCGCTGGCGTCCGACGAGGCGCTTGCTGCCCTGCGTGAGAAGCTGGCGGGTGGGCAGAGCTGAACGCCCACTGAGCAATAGCTCTTGACTGAGGGACCGTACCTTTCGGGGTGCGGTCCCTCGGTCATGTATCGGGTGCGGGCCGTATGCGGCTGGTCGCGCAGTTCCCCGCGCCCCTTTGGGGCGCGCCCCGGAGGCGCGTTTCCCCGGGCTTGCAGAAACGTGCGGGATACATCAGTAACTGCCGTGCCGTAATGGGTCGTTGGGAGGCTGCCCCGGTTATTCGTGATCGGGAAGGGGAGCCGGACCATGGCAAGGAACCAGAGCCGACGTGCTTTTCTGCGCAAGGTGGGGCTCACCGGGGGCGCGGGGACCATGTTCGCCACCATGGGGGCCCTCGGGCTCGCCCCCACCGCGCAGGCCGCCCAGCGGGAACAGCCCTTTCGCGCCCTGAGCGCCGGCGACTTCCATCTCACCGGACGCGGTGCGGCCAAGGTCGTCATCGTCGGCGGTGGTATCGCCGGACTGACCACGGCGTACGAACTCGGCAAGGCCGGCTACGACTGTACGGTCCTGGAGGCAAGGGACCGTACCGGCGGACGTAACTTCACCGTGCGCGGCGGCGATTCGACGACCGACCTCCACGGCAACCGGCAGACCGCCCGTTTCGCCGACGGCCACTACATGAACTGCGGTCCCGCGCGGATCCCGCAGTGGATGGTCACTCTGGACTACTGCCGTGAACTCGGCGTCCCCGTCGAGGTGTTCACCAACGTCAACGCGGACGCGTACATCTACAACGAGTCCGCGGGCATGACCAAGCCCGAGCGTTATCGCACCGCCAAGGCCGATGTCTACGGCCATGTCTCCGAGTTGCTCGCCAAGGCCACCGACAAGGGCGCCCTGGACAAGGAGTTGACCGCCGGCGACCAGGAGCGGCTCGTCGAGTTCCTCAAGGACTGGGGAGAGCTCGGCGACAAACTGACGTACCAGGGCGGTGACTTCCGCGGGTACTCGACCGTCCCGGCCGCCGCGGGCACCCCGGGTGTGCCGCTCGGGGACGTACCCACCGCCTCCGAGGTCTTCGCCAGCGGTGTCGGCCGCTACTTCTCGTTCGAATTCGGCTTCGACCAGGCCATGTCGATGTTCCAGCCGGTGGGCGGCATGGACCAGATCCCGAAGGCGCTCACCCGGGCGATCGGCGCGCATCGCATCCGTACCGGAGCGGTCGTCTCGAAAATCACCGACAAGGGGAGTGGCGTTTCGGTCACCTACACCCAGGGAGGCCGTACGACGGTGGTCGAGGCCGACTACTGCGTCGGGGCCCTGCCGCCGAACATCCTCGCCAAGATCCCGCACAACCTCGGCACCGGCGTCCAGACCGCGCTGGAGGCGATCACCCCGTCGTCCGCCGCGAAGATCGGCCTGGAGTACAAGTCCCGTTGGTGGGAGCTGGATCACCGGATCTACGGCGGTATCACCGAGACCGACCAGGACGTCACCCACATCTGGCACCCTTCGTACGGCTTCCACGGTGAGCGGGGCGTCCTCATCGGGTACTACAACTACGACGACGACGCGGACTCGTACGCGAAGCTCACCCCCAAGGGGCGGGAAGCGCGGGCGGTGGCCGTGGGCGTGAAGATCTACGGGGAGAAGTACCGCAGCGAACTGGCGTCGTCCTTCTCCCACCACTGGCGTCAGACGCCCCACCTGGAGGCCGCGTGGCACGACACTCCGGGTGGCCCCGACGACTTCCGCTACAAGCCGCTCAACGACCCCACGGGACGCGTCTACTTCGCCGGCGACTGGCTCACCTACACCGATGCCTGGCAGCACGGCGCGTTCTCCTCCGCCCGCAAGGCCGTGACCGCACTCCACGCGCGTGTGCTGTCCTCGTGACGTGGACGTTCTCCCGGTGACCCGGGGGAGCGGCGCATGAAAAGCCCGTAAGAGGTGCCTGATCAGGGGCATGGGCGGGAATGCCCATGCCCTGGAGGGCGTTGTGCAGTACGAACACGAGGAGGAGCGGTCACTGTGCTTGATCCGCAGGGTTTGTACGCATGGGAGCCGAAGGGCCTGGCAGTCGTCGACATGGCGCTCGCACAGGAGTCGGCCGGTCTTGTCATGCTCTACCACTTCGACGGATACATCGACGCGGGCGAGACAGGCGATCAGATCGTCGAACGTCTGCTCGATACGCTGCCCCATCAGCTCGTGGCCAGCTTCGACCACGACCGGCTCGTCGACTACCGCGCCCGCCGCCCGCTGCTCACCTTCAAGCGGGACCGCTGGACCGAGTACGAGGAGCCGACGCTCGACGTACGGCTGGTCCAGGACGCCACCGGAGCCCCCTTCCTGCTGCTCTCCGGCCCCGAGCCGGACGTGGAGTGGGAGCGCTTCGCCGCGGCCGTCCAGCAGATCGTGGAGCGGCTCGGCGTCCGGCTGTCCGTGAACTTCCACGGCATCCCCATGGGTGTCCCGCACACCCGGCCCGTCGGCGTCACCCCGCACGGCAACCGCAACGACCTCGTCCCGGGCCATCGCAGCCCCTTCGACGAGGCGCAGGTCCCCGGCAGCGCCGAGGCGCTCGTCGAGTACCGCCTCATGGAGGCCGGTCACGACGTCCTGGGCGTCGCCGCGCACGTCCCGCACTACATCGCCCGCTCCCCGTACCCGGACGCGGCGCTGACCGTCCTGGAGGCCATCACGGCGGGCACCGGACTGGTCCTCCCGGGCATCGCGCACTCCCTGCGCACCGAGGCCCACCGCACCCAGACCGAGATCGACCGGCAGATCCAGGAGGGCGACGAGGAGCTCGTGGCACTCGTCCAGGGCCTGGAGCACCAGTACGACGCCGCCGCGGGCGCGGAGAGCCGCGGCAACATGCTCGCCGAACCGGTCGAGATTCCGTCGGCGGACGAGATCGGGCAGGAGTTCGAGCGTTTCCTGGCGGAGCGCGAGGGCGACAACTGACGCACGCGTGACACGCAGGCCCTGTCCACCGGACAGGGCCTGCGTCGTTGCCGACGGTCACCGGACGCCCTGTCAGTGACAGGCCGTAGGCTTCGGTCCATGCTGAAGGTCGGCCTCACCGGGGGCATCGGTGCCGGTAAGAGTGAAGTGTCGCGGCTGCTCGTGGGATACGGAGCCGTGCTGATCGACGCCGACGGCATCGCGCGCGAGGTCGTCGCGCCCGGAACTCCCGGGCTGGCGGCGGTCGTCGAGGCCTTCGGCGAGGACGTGCTCGGCGCGGACGGCGGCCTGGACCGGCCGAAGCTGGGCTCCATCGTCTTCGCCGACCCCGAGAAGCTGGCCGTCCTCAACGCGATCGTGCACCCCCTGGTCGGCAGACGCTCCCGGGAGCTCGAATCGGCCGCGGCCGACGACGCCGTGGTGATCCACGACGTCCCCCTCCTCGCCGAGAACGCCCTCAGCGCGCTCTACGACCTGGTGATCGTCGTCGACGCGAGCCCCGAGACCCAGCTCGACCGGCTGGTCCGGCTGCGCGGCATGACCGAGGACGACGCACGCGCGCGTATGGCCGCCCAGGCGACGCGCGAGAAGCGGCTCGCCGTCGCGGACGTCGTCATCGACAACGACGTACCCCTGGAGGCGCTGGAACGGCGCGTAGGGGACGTATGGGTCGAACTCGTCCGCAGGGCGCACGCGCCCCAGGAGCCACCCCAGGAATAGCGGCCCTTTTTCCGGGCGTTGAAACGTCCGAGTGAGGGAAGGAATTCGCCGTGCCCGAGAACAGCGGAATGACCGGACGTACTCCGGAGACGCATGTCATCGACTTCCGTGCCGCCGAGCAATTGCTCGCCGCGCGGGACCCTCGGGGCGCGGTGAAGCTGCTCGACAACGTCATCGACGCGCACCCCGAGAACACCGCCGCGCGGCTGCTGCGCGCGCGTGCCTTCTTCGCGGCCGCGCAACTGCGCCCCGCCGAGCTGGAGTTCACCATCGTCCTGGAGCGCGAGCCGGACAACGCCTTCGCGCACTTCGCGCTCGCCCGCACCTACGAGCGACAGGGCCGCGCCGACCAGGCCAAACGCCACTTCCGGCTGGCCGCCGCGCTCGACCCCCAACCGGAGTACCTGAAGGCGGCCCGCTTCGACGGGTAGGCACCGACGGGTGAGCCCCGACGGGTAGGCCCTCTTCCGCACGGTCAGGGGTGGCGGTGCTCCGGCGGTCGGTACGGCGGGACGTCCGGACCCGGCTGGTAGTGCGGGCCCTGGCGGATGTGTCTGAGGATCATGGTCATGTCGATCGTGACGACCAGCCACAGCACCGCGCAGGCCGCCGCCCACCCGGGGTGCCCGGTGAGCGCGAACGCGACCGTGCCGAAGACCGTCCAGACCAGCCCCCACACGCTCAGCCAGAACCGCGTCCGCAGCGCACTGCGTGCTGTCGTGGGCTCACTGCCTGTACGCATCAGGATCACCGCTCCTTCTTGAAACGTACTCTTCGGGCCGGACGTTCTCCACAGGTAGTTCTCGACAGAGAGTTCTCCACAGAGGGTTCGCCCCAGGGAGTTCTCCACAGGGAGGGGAAGCGCACCGTGCTGCCGGACGCCGACGAACTGCCCGAGGTTCTGCTCGACCTCGCCGTACCCCATGAGGACATCAACGAACTGGTGCGACTGCGCCGGGTGTTGACGCGGGACACCGACGCGACGCGACTCCTGGAGGAGTGCCTCGGCGAACTGGTGAAGGACATCGGGGAGCACGGTCACTGGACCCGGCTGACCGAGCTGTTCCTGGCCCGGCTGCCCGAGGCCCCGCCGGAGGTGGGCGCCTACTTCTCCGTGTACGTGTTCGTCGCCGCGCTGCCCTACACGCGCGCGTACCACCGCGAACGCGACATCCCCGCCGACGTCTCCCGGCGCACCCTCGCCGACCTGGGACGCAACATCGCGGTCCACCACAGACGGTACGGCGGGGGAGGGCTGCCGTTCCCGCAGTGGCTCATCCCGCACTTCCGCGGCGAGCTGTACCAGCTGGGGAGGCTGCAGTACGAGCGGGCGCGGCTCGGCGAGCGCACCGCGCGGGCACTCACGGCGACGGGGCTGGAGGCGATGCCCGGGACCCCCTCCCTGAACGTGCACATCCCCGACTTCCAGGGACCGCTCACCCCGGCCGCCTGCGACCGCTCGCTGGACCTGGCCCGCGCGTTCTTCGCCCGGCACTTCCCCGAGGAACACCACGAGGCCGCGACCTGCCACTCCTGGCTGCTCGACCCGCAGTTGAAGCGGTACCTCTCCGCCGACTCCAACATCGTCCGCTTCCAGGAACGGTTCCGGGTGGCCTACGAGGACACGGAGCCGGCCGACACCGAGCCGGTCCAGTTCGTCTTCGGCCGTCCCGATCAGCCGGTGGAAGGCCTGCCGCGGGGTACGTCCGTGGAGCGGGCCGTCGGGGATCATCTGCGGGCGGGCGGGCACTGGTACCTCGGGCACGGGTGGTTCCCGCTCCACTGATTGCCTCTTTTGGTTGCCTCCTCGAAGGGAATTGGCTCGCACGAGTGAACCTGTGCGAGTCGGGAACGGATGTGCGGACACGGGCCGTTGATCGGGCATGCGAATCGAAATGCGTGAGGGGTACGAAGGGACAGGACCCGGGGCGATCACCCCGGACGGCTGCGCGGTCGAGCTGTACTCGCGGCTCCCCGTGGGAGGGGAGCCGGACATCATCGCGGCGGCCGTACCGGCGGGTGCGCGCATCCTGGAGCTGGGCAGCGGAGTGGGGCGGATGACCCACCCCCTCCAGGAGCGCGGATTCACGGTCACGGCGGTCGACGACTCCGCCGAGATGCTGGAGCGGGTCCAGGGCGCGCGCACGATATGCGGCCCGATCGAGAACCTCGATCTGGGCGAGATCTTCGACGTGGTGCTGCTCGCGTCGTTCCTGGTGCACGCAGGGGACATCGAGGTACGGCGCGGACTGCTGCGGACCTGCGTACGGCATGTCGCGGCGGGCGGCTATGTGCTGATCCAACGGGCGGGGGAGGACTACCACACGAAAGTGCCGCGTGAGCGGATCGACCCCAGTGGCTTCACCGTGCGGATGGTGTCGGCGGAGCCGGTCGGGGACGGGGTCGACTCGGTCCACGCGGAGTATGTGTTCCCGGACGCGGTCTGGACCCAGACGTTCCTGTCCCGGCCGTTGACGAAGGACCAGTTCGAGGAGGCGCTGGCGGAGGCGGGACTGAAGGTCGACAGCTATCTGACACCCGACCGGATATGGGTTCGGGCGGTACCGGTGGCAGGGGACTAGGGGGAAATCCCGTGCGGCGGCGATGAGTTCGAGGACGAGGGCCGGTCTACCCCTGTGACAGAAACACGGACCGCTTCCCACAGGAGACCCTCATGTCCGCGACCACCCCGCCCACCGCTTCCGCAGCCTCCGCGAACTCCCGTCCCGTCGTCGCCGAGTCCGCGACCCCGCGCGGTCGCCGCGCCCGGATCGCCCTGCGCGTCCTCCAGGTGCTGATCGCCCTCTTCTACGGCATCGCGAGCGCGCTGCCCAAGCTGATCGCGCACCCGTCGGCCGTGGAGTCCTTCGACAGGATCGGCTGGGGCAGTGGGGCCATGTACACGATCGGCGCGCTCGAACTGTCCGGCGCCGTCGCGTTGTTGGTCCCGCTGCTGCAGTCGGTGGCGGCGACGGCGCTCAGCGCGCTGATGGTGGGTGCGTTCGTCGTGCAGATGACGGTGTTCCACGGGGAGAACGCGGCGACACCGCTGATCCTGATCATCCCGCTGGCTTTGATCGCCTGGGCACGGCGGGGGCAGAACGGGGAGTTGCTGCGACTGGTACGACGACGGGTGTGATCCGGGCCGTACGGCTACGGCCGGCGCAGGGTGACGGTGACGTCCGGTGGGTCGGGAGACCCGGGCCGGAGGTCACCGTTGCGGGTCGCGGCGGGTACGGCGGCGGGCGTCGCGGTGGGCGTCTCGGTCCTGGTGGGCATCGGGAGGGGCGGCGGCGGGGCCGGTGCCGGGGAGGCCGCGCAGGCGTTCCAGGTCGCGGCGGTCGCGTTTGGTGGGGCGGCCGGTGCCGCGGTCGCGGATGCCGGCCGGGGCGACGGCCTCGCGGGGCGGGGGCGGCGGGGAGTTGTCCACGTAGCACTGGGCGGCGACCGGCGGGCCGACCCGTTTGCGGATGACCTGCTTCACGATGACGACGCGCTCGTGGCCTTCGTGGCGGAGTCGTACCTCGTCGCCGACGTGGACGGAGTGGGCGGGCTTCACCCGCTCGCCGTTGACGCGGACGTGGCCGCCCTTGCAGGCGGCGGCGCCCATGGAGCGGGTCTTGACCAGGCGGACGGACCAGATCCAGCTGTCGACGCGGACGCTCTCACCGTTCGCGGGGCCGGCTGCCCTGGCGGCGACCACGGCGTCGCTCCGCGGCTCGGCCGCGGGGTTCCGGGGCGCGTCGGAGCTCCGGCTCGTCGTGGTCGCGCCGGTTCCGCTGTCGCCGTCGGTTTCGTCCGCACCCTCGGAAGCCATGCCCCGACTTTAGTCCCCCGAGGCGGACGGCCCCGGCGGGTTTCGGCCGACGACCTGAGCCGATCGGGCCGGCGGGCGGTGTCACGTCGGCGGGCGGCTCGTGGACTTCGGCGCTCCGCTCGCGGACTTCGCCGGCGTCTCCCGCGCGATCGTCGTCACCGCCCGGCCGGGCGGTGACGACCGGCTGAGCCTCTGGGTGCTGGCGACCGTCGTCACCGTCGGCGGGCGGCCCCGGTTCGCAGGGGCGGCTCCGGCAATGGTCGGCCACGACAAGCACGTGCGGTTCGTGCGCTGCCCAGGACCGTTACCGGTGCCGCTGCTTCTCAAGATGTGCGGGGTCGCGGGTTCGTCGCTCTCGGTGCCGCCCTCACGTGAGCCCGTCCGGCGAGGGCGGCGCATACGGTGGCGGCATGAACCTGTCCGACCTCGACCGCCGGATCACCGGCTGCCGGGCGTGCCCCCGTCTGGTCGACTGGCGCGAGGAGGTCGCCCGTACCCGACGCGCGGCCTTCGCCGACTGGACGTACTGGGGCCGCCCGGTGCCCGGCTTCGGCCCCGCCGACGCATCGCTCCTGATCATCGGCCTGGCCCCGGCCGCGCACGGCGCCAACCGCACCGGCCGCATGTTCACCGGCGACCGTTCAGGGGACGTCCTGTACCAGGCCCTGTACGACATCGGGCTCGCCTCGCAGCCGACCGCCGTGAGCGCCGACGACGGCCTTGAGCTGTACGGCGTGCGCATCACCTCGCCGGTGCGCTGCGCCCCGCCCGCGAACAAGCCCACCCCCGAGGAGCGGGACACCTGCCGACCCTGGCTCGTCGAGGAACTCACCCTGCTGCGGCCGACGTTGAAGGCCGTCGTCGTACTCGGCGCCTTCGGCTGGCAGGCGGCGCTGCCCGCGTTCGCGGCGGCGGGCTGGCAAGTGCCGCGCCCACGGCCCGCGTTCGGGCACGGAGCACAGGTCTCCCTCGACGGCCTCGACCTCTACGGCTGCTTCCACGTCAGCCAGCGCAACACCTTCACCGGCAAACTCACCCCCGCGATGCTGCGGGACGTACTGCGCACGGCGGCCGCGGCGGCGGGGCTGCCGACCGCGCCGTAGCGAGGTTAGGGTCGGCGGATGGGCCTGTATCCGGAGATCGAACCGTACGACCACGGCATGCTCGATGTCGGTGACGGCAACCGCGTCTACTGGGAGACCTGCGGGAATCCGCAGGGCAAGCCCGCGGTCGTGCTGCACGGTGGTCCGGGGTCGGGCTGTTCGCCGTATCCCCGGCGCTACTTCGACCCCGCCGCCTATCGGATCGTGCTGCTGGACCAGCGCGGGTGCGGGCGTTCCACGCCGCACGCGAGCGTGTACGACACCGACATGAGCGTGAACACGACGGCTCACCTCGTCGCCGATCTGGAGCTGCTGCGACGGCACTTGGGGATCGAGCGGTGGCTGGTGTGGGGCGCGTCGTGGGGGTCGGTGCTCGGGCTGCGGTACGCGCAGACGCATCCGGGGGTGGTGTCTGAGCTGGTGCTGACCTGCGTCGCCACCGGGTTCGATCCCGAAGTGGCCTTGCTGACCAGGGGACTTGGGAAGCTCTTCCCGGAGGCCTTCGAGGCGTTCGTCGCCGAACTCCCCGCCGGGGAACGGGACGGGAACCTCGCCGCCGCCTACAA
The DNA here is from genome assembly GCF_044766845.1 of Streptomyces sp. NPDC101776. Classification (NCBI taxonomy): domain Bacteria; kingdom Bacillati; phylum Actinomycetota; class Actinomycetes; order Kitasatosporales; family Streptomycetaceae; genus Streptomyces; species Streptomyces sp. NPDC101776. The sequence continues at coordinate 1,216,043 of NZ_JBIWMV010000002.1, forward strand.
CCGGCTCATCGAGTCGCCCGACCGGGCGGTGCGGGAGCGGGCCGCCCGCGCCTGGACGGACTGGGAGACGGCGATCGTCCCGGCCCCGCCGCGCTCCGAAGCGCGGTACGAGGACCCGGAGTTCCGCATGTGCTTCGCCCGGACCGTCACGCACTACTGGGGCAACGACCACTTCCTCGGAGAGGGGAACGACGAGGGTGTCGTGCTCCGGGACGCGCATCTGCTCAAGGACATCCCCGGCACCCTCGTCCAGGGCACCCTCGACCTGGGCAACCTCCTCGGCATCACCTGGCGGCTCCAACACGCTTGGCCCGGCAGCGAGTTGGTGACCGTGGACGAGGCCGGCCACAACGCGGGCGCGCCGGGTGTCGCGCAGGCGCTGGTGGCGGCTACGGACAAGTACGCGCGCCGCTAGCCCAGTTGGCCGCCCGCCGTCAGGACCCCGATTGGTCAGCCGACGCGCGCCGCCGCCACCGGTCGAGCGGTCACGTCGTAAGTCCCGCCGCTCTTCGACGAGTTGACGCTCCACCGGTACCGCGAGAACTCGCCCATGGCGTCGGAGGCGTAGAACATCATGTGGCCGATGCCGACGCCCTGGAGGTTCTCGCCGGTGAAGGAAGCGGCTGGTGGTGGTGGAGTCCTGGCTCACCGCCGGGTACGTGGTCGCCGGGTCGGCGTCGGTCGCCAGGCGCACCCACGCCGAGACCGTGAACGGGAGTGTCGTGTCCAGGACGGAATCCGTGGTGGCGTACGCCCCGGACGTCCCGTCGAGGCCCAGTTCGCCGCCCGCGCGCAGTGCCGTCCAGGTCGAGCCGGAGCCGGGGACGACGGGGTGCTCGCGGCCGGAACGGTCGGCGCCCGAGCCGTCCGACGGCCAGTGACCCACCAACCCGCTCGTCAGATATCCGGCCGCCAACAGCCGCTGATATCAAACGAGTTGCTCGGCCCGCACCAGATGCGACGCGCCGACCGGCGTGAACGGAGTGTCCAGCGCCACGGCCGTCCTCTCCTCCCTCCGCTTACGGCCGCGCGTCGTCCCCGAACAGATGCCGCACCGTGGAACGGTAGTTGGCCTGTACGTGGCTGAGGGCGTGGGCACGGGCGCGGTCCGGGTCGCCGGACGCGATCGCCTCGTACAACTCCCGGTGTTCGGTGAGGAGTTGCGGCCACTCCGTGTTCTGCCGGGTGAGCCAGCGGAGTCGGCCGTCGACCGGTTCCATGACCGAGATCAGCAGGCTGTTGCCGGCCAGGGCCAGGATGCGGTCATGGAAGCGGGTGTTGACGTCGGTGATCGCCTCGGCGTCGTCGGACCTGGTGGCCTCCGCCGCACTGTCGAGCAACTCCCGTAGTTCGGCGAGAGCTTGAGGGGTCGCGCGGGACGCGGCGAGCCCCGCCGCGTACACCTCCAGCGCCTCACGCAGCTCGAACAGTTCCTTGACGTCGGTCGGGGTCAGCCGCCGTACGACCGTGCGGCGCGCCGACTCGAACAGCACGAAGCCCTCCGCGACCAGGGCGCGGATCGCCTCCCGGACCGGCACCCGCGAGACCCCGAAGCGCTCGGCCAGCTCGCGCTCCACCAGCCGGTCTCCGGGGCGGAGGCGACCGGCGATGATGTCCTGCCGCAGGGTGGCCAGGACGCGCTCGCGCACCGCTCCGAGGGGTTCGATCTTCGCTGTCGTGGAGCTCATGGGGCCATCTTCGCCGACTCCGGGGGTGTTTTACGGAGCGTTAACAGCGGTGACATCGGTCGGAACGGTTGACGGGAGGACCATGACGGCAGTTTGGTATACCAAACGACACCGGAAGCCGTCCCGTCCACTCCTGTTCCCCCCCACCCCCCCACCCCTCCCACCCCCCCCCACGCCCTCCGCGCTCTTCCGTCCCCTCGCCCTGGAGGCCCCCGTGTCACTCGCCGACCGTGCCGAAGTCACCGGCACACCAGCGTTCGTCCCCGACCCACGGCTCACCAACGAAGACCTCGCCCCCGCCGACAAGCGCAACTGGAAGGTCTTCGACCTCTTCGCCATGTGGATGTCGGACGTCCACAACCTCGGCAACTACACGTTCGCCGCAGGCCTGTTGGTGCTCGGCATGAACGTCTGGCAGGTCTTCACCTCGCTGCTCGTCGGCTTCGTGCTCATCTACGTCGGCATGAACTGGATGGGGAAGATCGGGCAGGCGCACGGCGTCCCGTTCCCGGTCGTCAGCCGCATCAGCTTCGGCGTCTGGGGCGCCAACATCCCGGCCCTCATCCGGGCCGTGATCGCCATCATGTGGTACGGCATCCAGACCTACCTCGCCTCCGTCGCCGTCAACGTGATGCTGCTGGCCGCGTGGCCGGGCCTGGAGTCCTGGACTCACCACTCCTTCCTGGGACTTGACGCCCTCGGCTGGGTCTCCTTCGTGTCGCTGTGGCTGATCCAGGCGGTGATCATCAGTCAGGGCATGGAATCGGTACGGAAGTTCCAGGACTTCTGCGGCCCGGCGATCTGGCTGGTGATGATCGCGCTGGCCATCTGGGTGCTGTCCAAGGCGGGTTGGAGCATCTCGCTCACCTCCACCCCGCACCCGGTCTCGTTCGGCGAGCAGTGGCGGCAGTGGTTCGGCGCGATCGGCCTGATCCTCGCGACGTACGGCACGCTGATGCTCAACTTCTGCGACTTCTCCCGCTTCGCACCGGACGAACGCACCGTCCGCCGCGGCAACTTCTGGGGCCTGCCCATCAACTCCACGGCGTTCGTGGTCGTTTCGGTGATCGTCACGGCCGGTTCGCTGGAGGTCTGGGGCCAAGCCATCACGGACCCGGCCGAGTTGGTGGCCAAGGTCGGCAACACCTGGGTGATGGTGCTGGGCGCGCTGACGTTCGCCGTCGCCACCATGGGCGTCAACATCGTCGCCAACTTCGTCTCACCGGCGTACGACCTGGCCAACGTCTGGCCGCAGAAGATCAGCTTCAGGATCGGCGGCATGATCAGCACGGTGGCCGCGCTGGTGGTGACCCCCTGGAACCTCTTCTCCAACCCGACCGTCGTCAACTACTTCCTCGGCGGCCTGGGCGCCTTCCTGGGCCCGCTGTTCGGCGTGATCATGGTCGACTACTACTGGGTCAAGCGCGGCCGGGTCGACGTACAGGAGCTGTTCGACGCGACCCCCGGCTCCCGCTACTACTACAGGAAGGGCGTCAACCCCAAGGCGCTGTGGGCGTTCCTGCCCTCGGCGGCGGTCGCGGCCGTACTCGCCCTCGTGAAGACGTTCAGCGACGTCGCCCCGTACTCGTGGTTCATCGGTACGGCCCTGGGCGCCGGCCTGTACCTGCTGATCTGCCGCACCGACCGAGCCGCCGCCGAGCCCGCCCCCGAGCCGGTGGAGGTCTGAGCGGAGTGCGCATCGTCGTCACCAACTGCAACACCACGCAGGAGATGACCGAGGAGATCGTACGAGGTGCCCGGGCCGCAGCAGGCCCGGGCACCACCGTGACCGGACTGACCCCCGCGTGGGGCCCCGAGTCCGCGGAGGGCTGGCTCGACAGCTACCTCTCGGCCGCGGCCGTCATGGACCTCCTGCGGACCTACGACGGCCCGCCCTACGACGCCGTTGTCATGGCCGGCTTCGGGGAGCACGGACGGGAAGGCGTCCGGGAGTTGGTGGACGTGCCGGTCGTCGACATCACCGAGGCCGCCGCCCATCTGGCCTGTCTCCTGGGCCGACGGTACGGCGTCGTCACCACGCTCGAACGGTCCTGCGGCCAGATCGAGGACAGCCTGGAGCTGGCGGGGGTCGGCCGGAACTGCGCGGCGGTGGTGGGAACCGGGCTGAGCGTCCTCGACCTCGCCGGTGACGAGGACCGTACGCGGGCGGCATTCCTCACGGCGGCGGAACGGGCGTGCGCGGCCGGCGCCGAGGTGCTGGTGCTGGGCTGCGCCGGGATGACGGGCTTGCAGCGGGCGGTGGGGGAGAAGCTGGGGTTGCCGGTGGTGGACGGGGTCGGGGCGGCGGTGAAGCTGGCGGAATCGCTGGTGGGCCTGGGACTGACGACGAGCAGGGCGGGGAGTTACGCGAGCCCGGTGCCCAAGAAACGGGCCTGGGGTGGTGGTCTTTAGGGGCGCGGGGTGGCCGGGGGCGCGAGGGCAACGCCCTTAAAGGGAGGGGCGCGGGGAACTGCGCGACACGCCACGACGGCGCCGCACCCGCCAATGGACAGAACCTGCCACCCCCTACCGCGCCGCGCCCACTCCACAGGGGTGATCTTGCCGCGACGCACCAGCCCACACGCCGAGTCGGACACCCGCACCCCACACACTCCCGAAAGGACAAGCCACCCCCGGCAAGAACGGAGCCCCCTTGCCCAGACCGGTATCACGCGCCCTCCTCGCCACCCTCCTCACAGGACTCTGCTGCGCCGGGGCAACGCACGACGAACCCGAACCGCTCTGGACCGCCCCCGACACCCCGGCCGCCCAACAGGCCGCCACCTGGCGCGAATCCGGCCGAACAACAGACGCCGCCCTGATGGACCGCATCGCCACCAGACCCGAGGCCGAGTGGCTCAACGGCCCCCACCCCGGCCCACTCGTCCGCGCCCGCACCACCACCGCCACCCGCGCAGGTCAGATCGCCGTACTCGTGGCGTACTACATCCCGAACCGCGACTGCGGCCAGTACTCCCTCGGCGGCGCCCCCACATCGGCCGCCTACCGCGCCTGGATCGACGAGTTCGCGACCGCGCTCGGCGACCGGGCCGCCTATGTGATCGTCGAACCGGACGCGGTCGCCCAGGTGGTCGCCGGCTGCACCCGGGTGATCGCGCGGGAGCGCTACGCCCTGCTCGCCCACGCCGTCGACCGTCTCAAACGCCAGCCGCACGCGCACGTCTACCTCGACGCGGGCAACTCCGGTTGGATCCCGGAGGCCTGGCGACTGGTCGACGCGCTCAAGGCGTCCGGGGTCGCCCGTGCCGACGGCGTCGCGCTGAACGTCGCCAACTACCAGACGGACAAGGCGAGTTCGACGTACGGCGACCAACTCTCCAAGGACCTCGCCGGCAAGCACTACGTGATCGACACCAGCCGCAACGGCAACGGCCCCTACGCAGGCACCGACGGATGGTGCAATCCACCCGGCCGCGCCCTGGGCACCCCGCCGACGACCCGCACGGACAACGCCCTCCTCGACGCCTACCTCTGGATCAAACGCCCCGGCGAGTCCGACGGCACCTGCCGGGGCGGCCCGGCGGCGGGCCGATGGTGGCCGTCGTACGCCCTGGAACTGGCCCGCAACGCCCGCCCCTGACCTACGACTTGGGCCGCCACACGTACCGCACGTCCGGCTCCCGCTCCTCGTTGCCGCCGCCGTCCGTGAACTCGACGGCGACGAAGCCGTGCCGCTCGTAGAACCGGTGGGCGGGCTTGTTGACCTGGAACGTCCACAGGTGCAGCCCCCGCGGACTCCGCTCCTTCGCGAGCCCGACGAACCGGTCCCCGAGGCCGCGCCCGCGCCAGTCGGGGTCGAGGTACAACTGGGACAGCTCGTCATCGTTGACGACCATCAGCCCCACGATCCCGCCGCCGTCCCCCGCATCGGCCACCCAGACGTCGCGCAGCGGCACGACGACGTCCCGGAAGTAGTCGCGCACATCGTCGGCGGACCGAGGACTGACGACGGTCGGCAACGCGGCGGCGAACGAACGCAGCCATACGTCGGCGGCGGCCCGCGCGTCGGAGCCGGTCGCCCGACGCAGCGTGACAACGCTCTCGGGACCGGGATTCACGACTGCACCATCTCTTCCGGCATGGACGGCGGGTCCGGTACGGGGTCCGGTACTTGGACCGGTACGACGGCAGTCGCCGTGATCTCCACGAGCTGCCCGGTGTACCCGAGGCAGGCCACGCCGACGAGTGTGGACGAGTGCGGCCCGACGCTGAGCCCGGACGCCTCGACCACCTCCCATACGGCGGACAACACCGAGGGTTCGCTGCTGACGACGTACACGTCAGTTGCCACGACATGCCCCAAGTCGCTGCCGACCGCCCGCAGTTGCTCACCCAGATTCGCGAGCACCTGCCCGGCCTGCCGCACCGCGTCCCCCACGCCGACCACCTTGCCGTCGGCGTCGAGCGGGACGGCCCCGGCGAGAAAGGCGAGCTTCGTACCGGCTTCGACGACGGTGGCGTGGGAGTAGGTGGGTGGCGGGAAGAGGGAGGGGGCGATGACGCGTTCGAGCACGGGGTCTCCGAGGGGTCGGCCCATCGATTGCCGGCGGTTGGCGGTAGGCGATCGGCAGTTGGCGCAATACGGGCGTCAGCCGACCACGTGGACGACGGCCGCCGCATCCGAATTTCCGCTCGGCCGAGTCGCCGCCCGGGCAGGTCATTCCGGAGGCGGACCGCCCTCCCGCCCGGACAACTGGCGTTCGCACTCCCGTGCAAGATGCGGATACGCCTCGGCGATCGCGGCGTGGACCCGCCGCCGGAGCGACTCCTCGGCAGCGGCCCACCCGGCACCCCCGAACAACCCGTCCAACAACGCGTCGTAACGTGCCAGTTGGTGCCGTAGACAGTCGACCTCCCACCGGTCGAGCCCGCCGGGATCGGCACTCCCGACCGTGCCGGGCGCACCGTCCCGCCGATCGCGGTACTCGACCGCCAGCGCCGCCAACTCGCGCGGAGCCAGGTGCGGTACGTCGATCGGCTCGGCCGCGATCCGCGCCAGCACCTCCCGCAGCCTGCGCCGAGCGACGACCCGCGCCGCCGCGGACCGCCGCACGGCAGCCGCCGTCACCGCCCGGAACTCCGCACTCCGCTCAGCGGCCTCGACCCGCTCGACGCAGTACAGCCGAATCCGCGGAGCCGCCCGAGTATACGGATTGACCCGGAACAGATCGGGTTCACCGAGCAGTCGACGCACCATCCCGGCGGTCCATCCCCGTGCCTGCAACCCGGCGACCGACAGATGCGTACGAGCGCCGCGCGAGCCACGGCCGCGCTCCAACCCCTCCGGCTGCCCTTGCCCCTGCGGTTGCCCCTGCCCACTCTCATTCGTCCCGTGCGCTGCCATCGACCGCTCCCCCGTGGTGACTCTCAGTGACCACTCCAGTGAAGCGCACACCACTGACAATCGGCCCGGGGCCCCTGTCGCGCTCAGTTGCCGCAGGCCGAATAACCTTTGGGGAAAAGGAAGTTCCCGCTGCTACGGTCACTCGCGTGGCGAAACTCAATCAGATCATCGCAGTGGAGAAGGGCGTCAAGTCCAAGGCCCACCAGGACCTGACGGCGGCTCATCACGGGCTGCAGAAGCCCGCGTTGCTGGCCGGTATCTCGCGGACGTATCAGCCCAAGGACGAGGAGGGCGAGCAGTTGCCGCCCGAGTCGACGCGGGTGCAGGTGCAGGCCGAGGACGTGTTGCGGGAGACCGCGGCCACCCTGTCACGGCTGTTCGACGTGACCGCCACGAAGGACTGGGCCAACTGTGCGGCGCGGGCGGACGTGACCGTCGACGGGCGGGTGCTCGTCGCCGATGTCCCCGTGTCCTATCTGCTGTTCCTGGAAAAGCAGTTGGTCGATCTCACCACGTTCGTACGGAAGCTGCCGCTGCTCGACGCCTCCGAGTCCTGGGTGCGGGACCCGTCGACCGACGCGTGGAAGACGGAACCCGTGCGCACGCTGCGGACCAAGAAGGTGCCGCGCAACCATGTGAAGGCGGAGGCGACCGACAAGCACCCCGCTCAGGTCGAGGTGTACTACGAGGACATTCCCGTCGGCTACTGGACGACCGTGAAGTTCTCCGGAGCCCTTCCCGCCCGCCGCGTCAATGAACTCCTCGACCGCGTCGAGAAGTTGCAGCAGGCCGTGAAATTCGCCCGCGAGGAGGCGAACGGCTCCGACGTCGTCGACCAGCGGGTCGGTGACGCCGTGTTCGGCTACCTCTTCGGGTAGCCTTCCAGACTCCCCGGTCCTTTGTGGCCGGGGTGCGCGAGGAGCGCAAAGCTGAAACTGAAGCTTGTCGTGAAGGCACGGACGGGACACTGAATCCCGCCCGTGATCAATCTCAGACTCTCGCTCCAGACTCAGCATTCGCCACCGATCGCCGGATCGACCGGGCCCAGGCCCCGGACGTCGAAATGCCGGTTCAAGTCCGGTCCGCGCAGCTCGATGCGTGGTGGTCCAAAGGCAGGACGCGACGACATCATGACTGACCTGGGTCCTCAAGCGTGCCGGCGTGCCGCATGGGTGGCATCACAGGATCCGGGGGCAGGCTACGCCCCCGGATCCGCTCCCTTTCCGGGTCCGTTCCCAGACTCCGCCCCACCCTCTTCCCCGGCCTTCCCCGCGTTGCGTTCATAAAGAAAGCGCCCCTACGGCCAACCTTCACACCCCCGAAATACGCTCCGTCCGTTCCGCACCCCCGCCCCAACTACCGTGGACACCACAGCCTCGCCCCGGCCACCGTCGCCCGAAGGCACACCCCGCCCTCGTCAAGACAGGAGCCCTGTGTCCCGTCGTACCGTCGCGTTCTCGCTTCCGCCCTGGCTCGCCCACACGCTCCGTGCCCAACGTGGGCCGGTTCCCTGGAGCGCGGTCACGCGGGGGGCGCTGGCCGCCGGGCCCCTTCTTCTCGTCGCCGTGGTCGTCGGGCGTACGTCCCTCGGGGTGCTGGCCGCGCTCGGGGCGATGCTCGCCGGGATCAACGACCGGCCCGGCAGTCGGCGGGCGTCGGTCAAGCGGCTCGGTGGGCCCGCACTCGCGGGGGCGGGTGGGCTGCTCGTCGGGACCTATGCCGGGGAGCATGTCGGCGCTCTCGCGCTGACGCTGCTCCTCACCGGGATCGGGCTGGTCGCCGGGAGTTTCAGTGCGATCGGGCCCGTCGCGTCCGGTGCCGGTACCCAACTGCTCGTCGCCTCCGCCATCGGCGCCGGGATGCCCCTGCCCGAGCCTGGATGGGAGAGGGCCCTGGCCTTTCTCGCCGGCGCCGCCTGGCTGGTCCTGCTGCGACTGGCGCTGCCCACGCCCGGTGCCATCGCCGGTGACTACCGGTTCGACGGCGAGCGGGACGCCGTAGCCGCCGTGTACGACGCGATCGCCGCGCTGCTCGACGCCAGTGGTGGGCCGGAGGCGACGGGGCGGCGCGCCGCGCTCACCGCCGCGCTCGATCACGCGCAGGACGCGCTCGCCGGGCCGCGGCTGCGGCGGTACGCCAGTTCCGCGGCCGAGCGGCGGCTGCACGGGCAGTACGCCGCCGCGCTGCCGCTGGCCGAGGCCGCGACCGCGATCGCGTGGGGTGGGGAGGCGGTGTCCGGCCGGGCGGGCGAAGGGCCTCGGCGGCTCGCCGCCGCCGTGCGGGACAACGCGCACACCGGGCCCTTGCCCGCGCCCAACCGTTCCGCCCCCGCACTCCGTGCCCTCGACGACGCCCTCCTGCACGCCGCCGACGCCTTCGACCAGACGGAGGGCAGTGATCTGCATGCGCGCAGGGGGACGGTAACCGCCTTGTTCCGTAAGGCGTTCGGGGCCGGGGGGCGTGAGTACGGCCTCCGGGTCGCCCTCTGCTTCGGGGCCAGTGTCGCCGCCGCACAGGCGCTGCACCAGGCTCGCTGGTACGGGCAGCACGAGCACTGGTACTGGCTTCCCGCCACCGCCGTCTTCCTCGTCAAGCCCGACCTCGGACCGCTCGCCTCGCGGGCGCTGAGCCGGGCGGCGGGGACCGTGCTGGGGGCTCTTGTCTTCGCCGGGTTCGCCGCCGTGCTGCCCCGGCCGGAGGGGCTCGTCGCGCTCGTGGCGCTCAGCGGGGCGCTCATTCCCGTCGCCACCCGGCACTTCGCCGCGCAGACCGCCGTCGTCACCGTCCTCGTGCTCTCCCTCGTGATGGTCGGCGGCGAACCGCAGGCCTCCGCGAGCCGGATCGGCGAGACACTGCTGGCCTGCGCGATCGTGCTGGTCGTCGGGCATCTGCCGATGCCGGGGAAGAGTGGTGGGGGAGTGCGGGCGCGGCTCGTGGCCGCCGGCGATGCCGCGCACGCCTATCTCGTGCATGTGCTCAGCGAGTCCGACGACCGTGCCGAGCGCTGGACCCTGCGCCGCGAGGCCTACCGCAAACTCGCCGAGGCCCGTGGCGCCATCGCCGTCTCGGCCGCCGAACTCCCCGCCCTCGCCCGGCACACGGAGGGCACGGACGAGGTCGCGGCCGTCCTCGAACGGCTCGTCGACACGACCACCGCCTGCGCCGTCCATCTCGACGACACGGGACGGCTCACGCCTCACCACATCGAGCAACTCACCCAGCTGCTGGAGGAGTTCGAGCGGGGGCGGGGTCGGGTCGGGCTGCGCGCCATCGAACTGCCCATCGCCGTATAGCCGCCATCGACACAGCGACAGGCGAACTGCCCTTAGCCGTACAGCCATTGCCGAACTGCCGCTCGCCGTACAGCCATTTGAGCCGACGCCGACGCCGACGTGGTCACTCCACCCGCACCCACACCGGTGCGTGGTCCGAGCCCGGTGCCTCCCGCCGTTCCGCCGGATCCGGTCCCACCGACGGGAGTTGGGGCGCACCCGCACCCGGTAGTCCCGTCCCCGCCGCCGTCACCCGGTGGACCAGGTGATGGCTGAGCAGGAGGTGGTCGATCAGCTCGTGGCGCCCGGAGTTGATCCGGGAGTAGCGCTGGTCGGCGGGGATCAGCGGGGCCACGTCCCAGAGGCGGACCGCGTCGCCCTGGTCCGGCCGGTCGTAGCCGGGCGTGCCGAGCTCCGAACCGGGCGGGCCGAGCAGGATCTGGGTGGTCGCGGCCTGCACCTCGTCGTTCAGGTCGCCGAGCACCGCCACGTCCCGGGTACGGCCCTCACCGGCCAGCAGGTCGTCGGCCAGCGCGCGCAGGGTCGCCGCCTCGGCGGCCCGGCGGTAGAGGGCGTAGGCGCCGTAGCGGGCCCGTTCACCTTCGTCATGGGGGAAGAAACGGTTGCCCGGGTAGGTCAGCAGCTTCGACTTCAGATGGGCGACCGCCACCGTCAGCGGCCCGGTCGCCGTCGTGACCTCCACCGCCAGGAAACCCCGGCCGGCGCCCGGTTCCTCGGCACCCGAGTCGTCGGACTGCACCGGGCGGAGGTGAGCGGGGAAGGTGTTCGTGTCGGCGACGACCCGCGGCTGGGTACGGCTGAGGAAGCCGACCCGGATGCCCCGGACGTCCGGATGCGCGGAGGTGGCGGTGTGCCACTCGCCGTCCAGCAACCCGGCCAGGTCGTCGAGCGCGGCCGGGTCCCCGACCTCCTGGACGCCGAGCAGCACCGGGTCCAACTCCGTGATCACGGCGGCGAGGGAGGCGAGCTTCGTCTCGTAGGCGGCCTTGTCCTTGGGGCCGGACGGGCCGCCGGGGCGGTACAGGTTCTCCAGATTCCAGGTGCCGAGGAGCATGCGGGCCCCTTCCAGAAGCCTTGGTCCAGAAGCCTCGGTGATGAGGCAAGAGCCTTGCTGATGAGGCAAGCGTGCTGGTCCGGGGCGGCTCGCGACAGCGCCACGCCGGGATGCGCGGTTCGGCTCACGCGAGGCGAGGACGACGCCGTACGTTGGGAGAGTGAGTGACTCTCCCGCAGATCTGCTGATCACCGGCTGCGCCGTCCTCGTCCACGACGACCACGAAGGGATCGGCTTCGAGTCGGACGCGGCGATCGTCGTACGGGACGGGCTCGTCGAGTCGGTGACGAGCGCGGCGGACGTGGCGGGCCTCGCCGCCGTCGAACGCCTCGACGCGCGCGGGCAGATCGCCCTGCCGGGGCTGATCAACTGCCACACCCACGCGCCGATGGTCGCGCTGCGCGGGCTCGCCGAGGATCTGCCCACGGAGGAGTGGTTCAACGACGTCGTCTGGCCCGTCGAGTCCAACCTCACCGAAAAGTATGTGGAGTTGGGGGCGCGGCTCGCCTGCGCCGAGATGATCCGCGCCGGGGTCACCTGCTTCGCCGACCACTACTTCTCCATGGACACGGTGGCCGCCGTCGTCACCGAGTGCGGGATCCGTGCCCATCTCGGCGAGGCGTACTTCTCCTCCCAGGGTCCTCAAGGCCGGGAGAAATCAGTGGAGTTCGCGCTACGGCACCGGGGTGCGGCCGACGGTCGCATCACCACCGCGCTCGCCCCGCACGCCCCCTACACCGTGACCGACGCCGACCTCGCCGCGACCGCCGAACTCGCCCTGGAACACCGCCTTCCCGTCCACCTCCACGCCGCCGAGAACCGCGACCAGACCGACACCAGCCTCGCCCGCCACGGCGTCACCCCGATCCAAGTCCTCGACCGCACCGGCCTGTTGGCCACCGACCTGCTCATCGCCCACGGCACCGGCATCATCGACCGCGACCTGCCCGTCCTGGAGCGCGCGAGCGGCCGTGTCGCGGTCGCCACCGCACCCCGGGGGTACCTCAAGTTCGGCTGGCCCGACACCACTCCGATCCGCGCGCTGCGAGCCATCGGCATCCCGGTCGGGCTCGCCACGGACGGTGCCGCCTCCAACAACTCCCTCGACGTGTGGGAGTCGATGGCGCTCACGTCCCTGGTGCAGAAGTCGACCGAGGGCGACCCGCGCTGGCTGACATCCCGTCAGGCGCTGCACCACGCCACCCTCCAGAGCGCCCGGGCGGTCGGACTCGGCGACTCGATCGGAACCCTCGCACCGGGGCGGCGGGCCGACATCATCCTCGTCGACCTCACCGGGCCGCACACCCAGCCCGTCCACGACCTCGCCGCCACCCTCGTGCACAGCGCCCGTTCCGCCGACGTCCGCACCACGATCGTCGACGGCCGCGTCCTGATGCGCGACCGCGAGCTGCTCACCCTCGATGTACCCGCCGTCGTACGGGAGTTGGGGGAGCGGCTGCCCGCACTCGTCGACCGGAGCCATGGCCGCCGCATCCAGGAGTACGACACCTGAGCCGCGCCCGAGTCCCCTCTAGGCTGGTCCCATGGATCTCGCGGACGGCCTTCTCGACCACCCGTACGACGTGTACCGGCGCCTGCGCGACAGCGCCCCCGTGCACCGCATCGTCGGCCCCGACGGCACCCCCGCCTGGCTCGTCACCCGGTACGACGACGTCCGGGCGGCGCTGGCCGACCCGCGGCTCTCGCTGGACAAGTCGCATGCCACGGCCGGGACTTACAAGGGCTTCTCGCTGCCGCCCGCGCTCGACGCGAACCTCCTCAACATGGACCCGCCCGACCACACCCGCATCCGCCGCCTGGTCGGCCGCGCCTTCACCCCGCGCCGGACCGAGCAGCTCCGTAAGCCCATCCGGCGCACCGCCGACCAACTCCTCGACGCACTCGGCACGGAGGGCGACACCGACCTCATCGCCTCCTACGCGGCGCCCCTCCCCATCACCGTCATCTGCGACCTCCTCGGCGTACCGGACCGGCACCGGCGGGACTTTCGGGTGTGGACCGACACCCTCGTCGCACCCGCCCCCGGGACACCGCCCGAGGCGGGCAGGCACGCGGTCGTCGCGATGCTCGGCTTCTTCACCCGACTCCTCGCCGACAAAAGGGAGGAGCCCGCCGACGACCTGCTCTCCGACCTGATCGCCGTACGCGACGAGGGCGACCGGCTCAGCGAGGACGAGCTGATGTCGCTGGCCTTCCTCATCCTCTTCGCCGGGTACGAGAACACCGTCCAGCTCATCGGCAACGCGGTGCTCGCCCTCCTCCAACACCCGGAGCAGTTGGCCGCCCTGCGCAAGGACCCCGCTCAACTCCCGGCCGCCGTAGAGGAGTTCCTGCGGTACGAAGGGCCCGCGCTGCTCGCCATCCGGCGGTTCCCCGTCGAGGACGTCACGATCGGCGGGGTCACCGTCCCCGCCGGTGAGACGGTGTGGGTGTCCGCGTCCGCCGCGAACCGTGACCCGGACCGCTTTCCCGACCCCGACCGGCTCGACCTCTCCCGCGACACCTCCGGGCATCTCGCGCTCGGCCACGGCATCCACTACTGCCTGGGCGCGCCGCTGGCCCGCGCCGAGACGGAGATCGCGCTGGCCGCGCTGCTGGAGCGGTTTCCCCGGCTGGAGTTGGGGGAGGGCGAGGTGCGGTGGCGGCCGTCGCTGCGCGCGCGGGGGCTGCTCGCGCTCCCGGTGTCGTACGCCAAGAACTCGGCTTGAAGTTCTTTTCGCGGCAGCGATGAGTTCGGGTTCCCGCTCCGGTCCACCTCTCAACGGACCGTTGTCACAGGAGGGCCCCCATGTCGCTTCCGGAGATCGTCTCGCGCGAGCAGTGGCGCGCACAGCGCGAGGAACTGCTGGTCAAGGAGAAGGCGGCAACGCGCGCGTGGGACGCGCTCAATGCCGAGCGGCGCGGGCTGCCCATGGTGGAGATCGACAAGGAGTACCTCTTCGAGGGCGGCGACGGGAAGGCCACGCTGCTCGACCTCTTCGAGGGGCGCGGCCAACTCGTCGTCTACCACTTCATGTTCGCGCCCGAGTGGGAGGCGGGCTGCCGCAGTTGCTCGGCGTTCCTCGACCAGATCGGGCACCTGGCCCATCTGAAGGCACGCGGTACGACGTTCGCCGCCGTGTCGAGGGCGCCGTATACGAAGATCCTGCCGTTCAAGGCGCGGATGGGGTGGACGCTGCCCTGGTACTCGTCGTTCGGCGGGGACTTCAACTGGGACTTCGACGTGACGCTCGTCGGGGACGGGGACCCCATGGAGCGGCCCGGGGTGAGCTGCTTCCTGCGCGAGCGCGACCGGGTGTTCCACACCTATTCGACCTATGAGCGCGGGCTCGACGGGCTCGGTTCGACCACCACCTTCCTCGATCTGACCGCGCTGGGGCGCCAGGAGGAGTGGGAGAAGCCCGAGGGGCGTGCGTCGGCGCTCGGGGCGCCCGCCGGCAGCGCACGCGTGCTTTATCACGACGAGTACGAGGACTGATACGGAACGTACGGGAAAAATGTGCGGCCGGGTGTCGACTATGTCTCAGTACCGTCACTTCGCGAGCCGTTCACCGTACTGTCGGCGTTTAACTCTACGAGGCTTCACGAAGCTCTCCGAGTTCAGCACGACAGGGAGGTACAGGGTGAACGGGCGAACGGTGCTTGAGCGTTTCCCCGCCGGCGGGCCGCGTGGTTCGTGGCCGGCGGAGGAGTTCGCGCAGGCGCGCCGTCTTGAGGGCCTGCAGGCTGAGGTCGTCATGGACATCGCGACCGACGCGTTCCTGGTGATCGTGCGCAGCGGCGACATCGTGGACGTCGCCGCCTGAGGGGTCAGCCCGCCTTCGGGGCGGGCACCTTCATCGTGAACTGGTCCGCCTGGAGCGCGTAGAGCTCCGCGTACACCCCACCACTCGCGAGCAGTTCGTCGGGCGTCCCGGACTCCACCAGCCGCCCCTGGTCCAGGACATGCACCAGATCCGCGTGGCGTACGGACGCCAGCCGGTGCGTGATCAGCACGACCGTCTGCCCGGTGCCGGCCAGCGCGCGGATCTTCTCGAAGACCTCCAGTTCGGCCCGGGCGTCGAGGGCCGCCGTGGGTTCGTCCACGATCAGGATGCGGCCCCGCCGGTAGGCGGCCCGCGCGATCCCGAGCCGCTGCCACTGACCGCCCGACAACTCGTGTCCGCCGCTGAAGTTGCGGGCCAGCAGGGTGTCCAGACCGCGCGGCAGATCCGCGACCACGTCCTGTGCGCCGGCCTCGGCGACCGCGCTCGCCAGCCGCTCCTCGGTGATCGGCGCCGCCGACCGCCCGACGGCCACATTGACGCGGGCGGTGAACGGCCAGCGCTTGAAGTTCTGCGCCACCATCGCGATCCGGTCGGCCAGTTGCTGCCGGTCGACGGTCACGGCGTCGACGCCGTCCCACAGGATGCGGCCCCGGTCGGGGCGGTACAGCCCGGCCAGCAGCTTGACCAGGGTCGTCTTGCCGGAGCCGTTCTCGCCGACCAGCGCGATGATCCGGCCGAGCGGGAGGGCGAGGGAGACATCGTCGAGCGCGGGGTGGGTGGCCTCGCCCGGGTAGCTGAACGTGACGTTCTCGAAGCGGATCTCGCGGGGTTCCTCGGGCAGCGCCGCCCCGCCGACCGGGATCGCGCGCTCGGCCGCCTCCGTGTACAGCTTCTGCAGATCGCCCACGAACAGGGCCTCCTCGTGCAGTTGGTTCACCGCCAGGACGAGCGTGTCGAGGCTGGCGGAGCCGGTACGGATCGCGATCACCGCCGTACCCGCCACCGAGAGCGCCATCGCGCCGGACAGCAGCAGCCCGCCCAGCGTCGCGTACGTCGCCGCCGTCGCGAGGCCCGTCCAGCTCGCCGCGATCAGCCCCGTGCGGGCCGTGAGCCGGGCCAGCCGGGCCTGTTCCGCCTCCGCGCTCTCCGACATCTCGTGGAAGTGGTGCAACAGGAACGGCCCGACGCCGTGCACCCGGATCTCCGGGGCCGCCTCCGGCTCGGTGAGCAGCGAGCCGATCAGGCGGCCGGCGCGGACGTGCTGCACCCAGGTGTGGAACGACTCGTAGTGGCGGCGCGCGTTCGTCAGCGCGCCCCACGCGCTCGGCACCGTCATCGTCGCCAGCAGCGGGAGCAGCGCCGGGTGCAGCACGGTGAGCACGCCCGCCGCGGCGATCAGCGAGATCAGCGCGTTCATGACGTTGGTCGCGTACGAGATCATGCGGCGGGCCGACATGGCGCCGTACTGCGCGGTGTCCAGCAGTTTGTGGAACGCGTGGTCCTCGATCGCGGACAGCTCCACGGCCGCCGCCCGCTCCAGATACAGCTCGGTGGCGACCCGCTCGACCTTCGGCTCCAGCCGACCGGTCGCGTACGTCGACGCGGCCCGCAGCAGCGCGCCCACCACCAGCACCGCGGCCATCGTGACCAGCGCGGGTGCGGCACCGCGCAGCCGGTCGGCGATGGCGCCGCCGCTGATCAGCCGCCCCAGCACGCTGTTGACCGCGAGCAGACCCACCGCCTGGGTCGCGCCCCGGCACGCCTCTGAGGCCAGCACGACCCGCGCGGCCCGCGGATCGGCCTGCCAGGCCAGCCGGAAACTCGACCGCAGCATCGCCGGCAACCGCGTCACCATGGCCCGAAAACTCAGCTCCAGGAACGCGTCGTTGTGCTGACTCCACCCGGTGTCGTACCGCAAGGGCCCACCGAAGAGCAGCCGCTCCGACGCGGACGGCTCCCCCGACCCCGAGTCACCCTTGCTCCCCAACGCCAACCTCCCCCGATCGTGGACGAACGGCCACTATCGCGGGGTGGGAGGTTTCGGGGCAGGGCGCGGAAGCAAGGGCCGGGGACGCGCGGGCGTGCGCCCCGAAAGAAGCGCGGGGCTGTTTCGGTGTGCGGCTCCGCAGCGCGGGCGCTCAGCGCCTGAAAGGGGAGCGGGGCTGTTTCCGATATGGGGCTCCGCCCCCCGCGCGCTCAGCGCCCGAAAGGGACGCGGGCTGTTTCGATATGCGCCTCCGCCGCGCAGGCGCTCAGCGCCCCGAAGGGACTCTAGGTTGTTTCGATATGCGGTTCCCCCCCCCACGCGGGCGCTCAGCGCCCCGAAAGGGGAGCGGGGCTGATTCGATGTGTGGCTCCCCCCCCGCGGGCGCTCAGCGCCCGAAAGGGGCGCGAGGAACTGCGCGACCAGCCCCCACCGGCCCGCAGACAAGCCCACCCACCCCGGAGACCTACAAGACCAGCCCCCACCGGCCCGCAGACAAGCCCACCCACCCCGCAGAACTGCAAGATCACCCCCACCGGCCCGCAGGCAAATCCACCCACCCGGGAGACCTACAAGACCAGCCCCCACCGACCCCGCAGACAAATCCACTCACCGGACCCGCACAACAAAAGCCGCTCAACCCGCGGAGCGCTACGCGCTGATGGGCCGCGACCACGAAGGCGTAGCCCCCGTAACCCGGCACACCGCCAGATACAGCGGAATCGGCGGGGTGTACGGAAGCTTCCCCTCGGGCTTATGGATGAGCCCGGGCGCGCGAGGCGAGTCCGGGACCAGCGCGCCCGTGGTGTACCGCGCCGGCGCGGGCCAGTCCAGGGCGTAGTCCGAGTCGGACGGGACGATCCACCACCAGTGCGTCTCGTCGGCGTAGACACAGCCGACGCGCGGCAGGCGGGGCAGCACCAGCGGTCCGAAACGCGCGGGCACCGCCACGGCGTCGCAGCCGAGCGGCACCGTCATGTCCTCGGGGACGGCCAGTCGCCGGGGCGTACCCGGCCCGTGCAGCGCACGCCCCAGCCGGACCAGCGTGTCGAGACTGAGCACCTGGCCGGGACCGAACCCGCCGCTCACACCCATTCGACCCCCGTACCGAAGTCCCCGAATCCACTGGATTCCCCGAGCCCGCCGGATTCCCCGAACCCGCCCGACTCTCTGAGCCCACCGGATTCCCCGATGTCCACGGAGTCCGGGAGGTCGCCGGCGTCCTGGTGGCCCCGGCCCCTGAAGAGACCGGTGGCCTCCTGACCGGGGCCCCCGAAGCGGCCCGCAACCTCCCGGCTCCGCGGTCCGGAGCCGGCCCCGTTTCCGAGGCCACCCCCGGTTTCGTGCTCCCGGCCCCCGAAGCCGCCGAGGTCCAGACCTCCGAAGTCGCCGGCACCCCCATGCCCGCTGCCGGAGGCACCCCCATGCCCCCGCCCCGGAAATACGCCCAGATCCTCGAAGGCCCCGAAGTGTGCCGTCGCCTCGTCCCCGTCGCCCGAACCGCCCGACGTACCCGGCTTGGGTCGTGCGCCCCACCCCAGGTCGTTGCGCGGTACGGAACTGTCGTGGCCGGGGGCCGGGTGGTGGCCTTGCGCCGGGTCCGCCTGCCGTGGCAGGTCGGCCCAGACCAGCAGGCCAGGACCGTGTTCCTGAGCGCCCCAGGCCCGGCACAGCCCGTCGATGAGAAGCAGTCCCCTCCCGTGCTCCTCATCGGGCCGCTGCGGGGACGGATGAGGTTCACCGGGGGCGCAGCCCTCGTCACGGACGGCTATCCGCACCAGGTCGTCGCCATCGTGCAGCTCGCAGACTATGTGGCTGCTCGCGGTGTGCACGATCGCGTTGGTGACCAGCTCGGAGACGATCAGAACCGCCGTGTCGCAGGTGTCCTCGCAGACGGACCAGCCGGACAGCCGGGCCCGCGTCAGGCGTCTTGCCTGGGCGGGGGAACCCGGATGGGCGGCCAGCTCGAACCGGAACCGGCGCTCGGCAGCGGCCCCACCAGGGACGGCTCCCGCGGCGGCACCGAGACCGAGGCGGCCTGCGGCGGCGTCTGCTCCTAAGGGCGGGGACGGAATCACGCTTGCCACTATCGCCCCGCCGTGAACACTTGGCAAGTGTCACTATGAAAAATGCAGAGTGCCGTATGACGCTCTGCACGGTCGTGGCACACTGCTCGCAACAGAAAGTCGCGCGGCGCCAGTTGGGATCTCCGGAGGTCTGTCCCGATCTTCGAATGAGTCTTCGAATGGCGCCGTAGGGCTGTCAGGATTCGGTTCGCCGGGTCCTGAGAACGCTTCTGCCGAACTGTACGGACGCACGCGCTGTCAGTACTCAATCACTCAGCTGTACTCGGCACTCGGCTGTACTCGGTACGTCAGTACTCGGCTGTGCTCAGCCGCCGGGACTCATTACTCAATCGTGGAGGTGGAGCGTGAGCGAGCCGCGGTCCGCACCGACGGTCGGCCAGGTCGTCCTCGGCCGGCGCCTGCTGGACCTGCGGGAACGCGCGGGGCTCAAGCGCGAGGAGGCCGCCCGCGTCCTGCGCGTCGCGCCCGCCACGGTCCGCCGGATGGAGATGGCGGAGGTCTCTCTCAAGATCCCGTACCTCCAGCTCCTCCTGAAGTCCTACGGCGTCTCCGACGAGGAGGCCGAGGCCTTCGTCCAGCTCGCGGAGGAGGCCAACCGGCCCGGCTGGTGGCAGCGCTTCCACGACATCCTGCCCGGCTGGTTCTCGATGCACGTCAGCCTGGAGGGCGCGGCCGCGCTCATCCGGTCGTACGAACCGCACTTCGTGCCCGGGCTGATGCAGACCGAGGACTACGCGCGCGGCGTGCTGAAGTCGGGCGCCATCGGGCAGACCGACCCCGACGACATCGAGCGCCATGTGGCGCTGCGCATGCAGCGCCAGGATCTGCTGACCCGTCCCGACGCGCCCCGCATCTGGGTCGTCATGGACGAGACCGCCCTGCGCCGCCCGGTCGGCGGCCCGGAGGTGATGCGTGAGCAGATCGACAAGCTGCTCGACGCCACGAAGCTGCCCAACGTGACCCTGCAGGTCGCCCCGTTCTCCTCGGGGCCGCACCCGGGCACGTACGGGCCCTTCGTGCTGTTCCGATTTGCCATGTCAGAACTGCCGGACATGGTCTACAGCGAGTACCTGACCGGCGCGGTCTATCTGGACGCGCGCGAAGAGGTGGGGACCCACCTCGAGGTCATGGACCGCATGGCGGCGCAGGCCGCTACGGCACATCGCACGAAGGAGATCCTCAAGGATCTCCGCAAGGAGCTGTGAATGGATCGCATCAAGCCGCGTATGAGCGTCTACAACGGTATGCCCGCGCGGGACTTGGGAAGCGAAGGCTGGCACAAGCCGTGGAGCGGCGGCAACGGCGGCAACTGCCTGGAGGCGATGAAGCTCGCCGACGGCCGGATCGCCGTCCGTCAGTCCACCGACCCGGACGGGCCGGCTCTGATCTACACGACCGACGAGATGACGGCCTTCATCGAGGGGGCGAAGGCGGGCGAGGCGGATTTCCTGCTCTCCTGACCGGACCTCTGCCGAACCTGTGCTGAATGCTTTCTCCCTCCCGAACCTCCTCAACCTCCCCAACGTCCTCAATTACTTCCCGAACCTCCTTAATTTGGCACTGACTTGATCACCTTTTGCTGCACAACCTTATGGAGCACGTGATGACCGTGCGGCCCACCGACGCCACCGACGCCACCGACACCAGCAGGCCCCACCCCGCCCGCATGTACGACTGGTACCTCGGCGGCAAGGACAACTACCCCGTCGACCAGGAGATGGGCCGCCAGATGCTCGCCCTCGACCCGAGGGTGCCGGTCATGGCACGTGTCAACCGCGCGTTCATGCACCGGGCCACGCGCTGGCTCACCGAGCACGGCGTACGGCAGTTCCTGGACATCGGCAGCGGCATCCCGACCGAGCCGAACCTGCACCAGGTCGCGCAGGGCATCGCGCCCGACACGCGGGTCGTCTACTGCGACAACGACCCGGTCGTGCCGGCCCACGCGGCGGACCTGCTGTGCGGCACACCCGAGGGCGCGACCGCGTATCTGCGGGCCGACGTGCGGGAGCCGGACACGATCATCGAGGGCGCTCGGGAGGTTCTCGACCTCACCCGGCCGGTCGCCCTGTCCCTCGTCGCGCTGCTGCACTTCGTCCCCGACGAGGACGGCGCGCACGAGCTGGTCGACGGCCTGCTGGCCCAACTCCCCAGCGGCAGCTACCTGATGATGACCCACGCCACCGCCGACTTCACCCCGGAGAAGTCGACGGCGGCGGTCGAGAAGCTCACGGCGGCGGGCATCACCCTGGCCCTCCGCTCCCGCACCGGCTTCGCCCGCTTCTTCACCGGCCTCGACCTCGTCGAGCCGGGCGTGGCGATGGTCGACCGGTGGCATCCGGAGCTGGGCGATCCGGTGCCGGGGCAGGAGGGCGGGGTGATTCCGGGGTACGGGGCGGTGGGCCGCAAGCCCTGAGTTTCTCGGGCTGCGGGCTGCGGGCTGCGGGTTTCCGGGTGTCCGGTGTTGTGCGTGTCCGATGTGTGGGTGTCAGAACCACGACAGCATGCGTCGTGGCGCGTCCACCAGCCGGCTGACGGCGACCACCGGCAACGGCGGTTGCTCCGGCCGGCCCGGGCCGAGGCTCAGCGCGTAGTAGATCTGCTCGATCGACGGCGGTCCGACGGCGAGATTCCGCCGGACCGCCCACGCCGACGACTCCTTCCCGGTCCGTACGAGATACGCCGCCGCCATCGTCCCCGTACGGCCCACACCCGCACCGCAGTGCACGAACACCGGCCCGGCCGCCGCCGCGACGACCTCCAGAAACCGCCCCACCTGCGCGGGAGTCGGCGTCTGCCCGTCACGAATGGGCACTCGTACGACGTCCAGCCCGGCCCTGCGCGGTTCGGCGAGCTGCGCCGCGCTCAGGTCCTCGGCCCGCAGATCCACGACCGTGCTGAAGCCGAGGCGGGCCAACTCCCGGTAGCCGCCGGGGGAGGGAGCCGCACCTCGCCACAACTGCCCCTCGGTGCCGACGGGTTGGAAGTGGTGGATGCCCTGCACGGTACGGGTCCCCGGCGGTGGCGGGGTCTCCGCGCGCGCCCAGGACGACAACGCGAGGATGCCGAGCGCGCCGGTGGCCCACAGGGCGACATAGCCGAGGGCGACGGCGAGGAGCAGCCTCATCGCGCGCCTGGGCAATCGGCGTGCGGGCGGGGCGAGTTGGAGTGAGTGCGGGACGACAGCAGCCATGGGCGACCCGGGGTGCTAGGGGACAGGGGCGCCTTGGCATCGTACGTCTGGATTGTGTGGCGCGGCGGGGCGTGGCTCGCTCGCCGGCGTCCGCTGTGTTCTGTGTGCTCCACTCGGTCGTCGTCTCAGTCGTCGTCCGCGTCCGTGTCGCCCATGCCCATCACCGTGAGGTGGGCGCGGTCGAGGGTCGTGTCCTCCAGGCAGCCGCGCAGCCGCATCCGGTCGTGCTCGGCGAGCGCGGGCCGTACGACCCCGGCGAACATGCCGTCGCCGAGGCTGCCGAGCGTGGCGTGGTTCAGCGGTACGGAGGTGGAGTCCCGGCAGCGTTCCCAGACCTGTTGCGCGGCGAGCGCCTGCCGTTCGGCCGTCATGTCCGAGCCCCGCACGTCGACTTGGACGAGGACCGAGGTCGCCTCGGAGCCGCTCGCGCTCTGCTCCCGGGTCTGGGTGAGATCGGCGAGCCCCACGACGAGCGCGGTGAGCAGTGCGGCCCCGACGACACCGACGACGGCCACGCGGACGACACGGCCCTTGGGGCGCCGGCCCGGCGCGGGCCGGTCCTCCAACTCGCCCACCGCGCCCGGCCCCGGGGCGGCGAGGACGGCGAGTCGTCCCGCGAGCCGCCGTTCGGCCGGCCGTCCGGTCGCGGTGGCGATCCGCTGCACCACCCAGGCCAGCCCGGACAACAGCACCCCGGTGACCATGAGGACGGGCACGAAGACGTACGTACGGTCGCCGGTGTCCTCCAGCCAGCGGAAGCGGGCGCCTTCCCGCTCGACGGACGCCTGCCGCAGCCGGGCCAGCACGTCTTCCTGACGCACCGTCAACTCACGCTGCCCGGCGGCACTTTCCTTCACCCGCTCCTCGATCCGGGTGAGCCGGGCCAGCAGCACGATGCCGAGCAGCATCACCTCGACGACCAGCAGCAAAATCCCGCAGAGGATGGCGCGCTGCCACTGCCAGCGGTACAGGTAGACGGCGAGATACGTGCCCGCCCCGGCCGCGGCCAGGCTCCCGAAGACGTACGCGATCCGTCTCATCGAAGGTCCCCCGTCCGTACGTCGCCGGTGGTGCCGTCGA
Source organism: Streptomyces sp. NPDC101776 (assembly GCF_044766845.1). Lineage (NCBI taxonomy): Bacteria > Bacillati > Actinomycetota > Actinomycetes > Kitasatosporales > Streptomycetaceae > Streptomyces > Streptomyces sp. NPDC101776. The sequence goes on from NZ_JBIWMV010000002.1 coordinate 1,239,575, forward strand.
CGGTGACGGGCGACCCGGGCGGGAAGCGCCGTACCGCGTCGGCCGTACCGACCACGGCGGGCAGGCCGAACTCCCTTGCCAGTACCGCGAGATGGGACAGCGGGCTGCCGGTCTGGGCGACCAGCGCGGTGAGTTCGGGCAGGAGCGGGGCCAGGGCGGGGTCGAGGGTGCGGACGACGAGAACGGCGTCGGCGGGGCGTGGCCCGGACCCGTCCCAGACCGTCCCGACGGCCCGCCCGCCGGACACACCCCGGCCTTCGCCCTCGCCGGCGCCCTCGCCGCGTTCGGCGACCACCGTGCCGTCCGCCAGCCGGAAGGCGTCCGGCAACGGCGCCGACTCGGCCTGCGGCACGCGCGCGTGGAGATCGCCGGGCAGAGGTTCCCCGTCGAGTACGGCGGCCAACTCCGGCCAGCGCAGCAGCCCTACGCGGTCCGGGGTCTGTCCCGACCGCCGTGCGGCCTCCCGTACGAGGCGGACCTGAAGCTCGTGCACCCAGCGGACGCGGAGGCGGAGGGCTTCTCGGGGTGGGAGGGAGGGGGTGCGGGGGAGGGGCAGCGTCGGTGTGAGTACGGAGTCCGGTGTTCTCGACTCGGGCTGGGGGAGCGGCCGTTGTTCCGGCCGGGCGTTTCCCGAAGCCGACATGCCCTGCTGGGATTCGCCCTGCTCAGGCAAGCGCCCGCGTCCCCGCAGGCTGGGTGCCGTGAGGGCCAGGACGGCCGGCGCGGCGGCGGCTGCCCGCTCGTCCGGTATGCCCAGGGCCCGGGTCTCCGCGAGGGCGGTCAGGGCCGCGCCCGCCGCCGTGCGGGACGTCCCCGGCTCGTGCAACAGGGCGCCCGCGAGGGCCTCTTGGGCGTGCAGGGAGACCAAGGCCGCGCGGGTCCAGCGGAGTTCGGCGGCCAGGTCGGGGCCGGGAAGTCCGCCGGGTGCCGGGACGTGGGCGAGCCGGCGGTCGACGTCCGCGACGAGGTCCGCGGCAAGTCCGGGCAGCGCGGCGGTGAGCCGGCCGACCCGCCAGGCCGCGCCGAGCCGCCGTGCTCCGGGTGCCGGGTTGAGGAGGGCCAGCCATCGGCGCCTGGGCGGGGCCGCCCCGAGCAGTCGTAGATCGGCCGCCGCTCGCCCGCCGACGGTCGTGACCACCGGTACCGTCCGCAGCAGGCGACGCGGTGCGCTGCCCGCGATGTCGAGCGCGGCGGCCAGCCCGCGGGCCATCGGCGCGACCCACAAGTCCTCCTCCAGCGGCTGGAGTTGCTCGGGGAGTGTCTCCGCGACCGGTCCTGGTCCGAGCAGCCGTGCCCCGCGCGACGGTCGCGCGGCCATGGCGGTGATCGGGCGGCTCTGGAACAACCACAGCCGCCCGCTTGCGCCGTTGCCGTCTGTCCGACGCCCGTCCCCGCTCTCGTCGAACCCGAACTCGATGTCCTGCGGCCCTCCGAACAGCTGCCGTGCCCGACGCGCGAGCCGCGCCAGCCGCCGTAGTTCCGAGGGGGTGAGCAGCGGCTCGGCGGTCGGGGGTTCGGTGCGCAGCAGCCGTCCCCGTCGGCTCAACCAGTAGTTGGTACCGGCCTGTTCACCGCTGACCAGACTGTCCGGGCCGCCGCGCACCGCGCTCACCAGCATCCGGTCGGCGCGCCCCTCGACGGGGTCGGCGCCGAACATCACCCCGCCGACCCGCGCCGTCAGCATCGGCTGCACCAGTACGGCCATCGGCGCGGTGGACCCGTCGGGCCGGTGCGCCGAATCGAGCACGGTCCGCACGGCCGCAGTGAAGTCGGACCAGCCGCGCACATCGAGCACGGAGGTGAACTGGCCCGCCAGGGACGACTGTTCGGTGTCCTCCTGCGGCGAGGAGGACCGTACGACGAGGGCCAGCGCACCGGAATCGGAGAGGTCCTGCCAGGCGCGGCGCAGGGCGGCGGGGTCGTCGCCGGCGCTCTCGGGGATCACGAACCCGGGCAGCACGGGCAGTCCGGCATGGGCCGCACGGGCGAGGTTCGCCGCCTTGGAACCGGCGAACCGGGGCTGCATGGCCGTGAGTTGACCGAGATCGAGGGGCACGGCGGCGTCCGGACGGTATGTCCCCGCCGTCTCCCGCGCGCCCTCACCATGACGTTCGTCGAGCGTCGTCATCAACACCCTCCAGGACCGACCGCCAACAGGGGGGACGCGCGGGGGTGGCCCTGCGCCTGACGACGGAACGAAGGATGGGGACGCGCCGCGCCGGACCTCACCCCGGGTCCGACGACAACTCGCCTCCTCCGTCGATGATCCCACCGCCGTTGGCCCACAAGTCGGCCGGAAGCCACTTTCCGGCCCGCCGACGAAGGATTTCGTGAGCCGGGAGGAGAACACACCCGACGACTCGTACCGGCGCAGTACGCCCGGCCTCCTCCGCAGGTGCGAGCACGGACGTACGACTGCTCATCCGGCAGCAGGAGCACATATGCCGGTGTGCCTCATACCGTCATCGGGCGGTCGTACGGGCCGATCGGCGCCGGGAGTTGGGAACTCCCCGTCAGGTAGCGGTCGACGGCCGCCGCCACCGCCCGCCCTTCCGCGATCGCCCACACGATCAGCGACTGCCCGCGCGCCGCGTCCCCCGCGACGAACACCCCGCGCGCACTCGTCGCGAAGTCCGCGTCCCGGGTGATCGTGCCGCGCGGTGCCATCGCCAACCGCAGTTGATCGATGAGCCCGTCCTGCCGGTCGGGCCCGGAGAACCCGAGGGCGAGCAGCACGAGATCGGCGGGCAGACTGCGTCCTGAACCGTCCAACGGGCGCCGCCCGGCGTCGACTTCGACCAGGTGCAGGGACCGCACCCGCCCGTCCTCGTCACCCTCGAAGTGGAGCGTCGACGCCGCGAACAGCCGCGCGTCCGCGTCCGCCGCCGGGGCCGTCTCCAGATCCCGCGCCTCCTCGTGCGCGGCCGAGAGCCGATAGATCTTCGGATACGTCGGCCAGGGCTCCGCGTCCTCGTCGCGCGCGATGTCCGGCTGGGTGTAGATGTCCAACTGGGTGACGGACGCGGCCCCTTCACGCACCGCCGTACCCAGACAGTCCGCCCCGGTGTCGCCGCCGCCCACGATCACGACGTGCTTCCCGGCGGCGGACAGGGGAGAGGCAGCCAGGTCCCCCTCGCAGACCCGGTTGGCCAGCGGCAGATACTCCATCGCCTGGTGGATGCCGGTCAACTGCCGTCCCGGGACGTCCAGTTCACGCCAGGCCGTCGCTCCCGTGGCGATCACCACCGCGTCGTAGCGCGCCCGCAGTTCGGCCGCGCCGATGTCCCGGCCGACCGTCGTCGACGTACGGAACTTGGTTCCCTCGGCCCGCATCTGCCCCAGCCGCCGCTCCAGATGCCGCTTCTCCATCTTGAACTCGGGGATGCCGTACCGCATCAGCCCGCCGAGCCGGTCGTCCCGCTCGTACACCGCGACCGTGTGCCCGGCCCGCGTCAACTGCTGTGCCGCGGCAAGGCCGGTGGGCCCGGAACCGATCACCGCGACCGTCCGCCCGGACAACCGGTCCGGCGGTCTGGGTGGCGCGAAACCGTCGCTCCACGCGCGGTCCGCGATGGCCACCTCGACGTTCTTGATGGTGACGGCGGGCTGGTTGATGGCGAGCACACACCCCGCCTCGCACGGCGCCGGGCACAACCGCCCGGTGAATTCGGGGAAGTTGTTCGTCGCGTGCAGCCGGTCGGCCGCCGCCCGCCAGTCGTCCCTGCTGACCAGATCGTTCCACTCGGGGATCAGGTTCCCGAGCGGACAGGCGTCGTGGCAGAAGGGGACACCGCAGTCCATGCACCGGTCGGCCTGCCGGGTGACGATCGGCAGCAGCGCGCCCGGGACATACACCTCGTCCCAGTCCCGCACCCGCTCCTCGACGGGCCTGCGGGGCCACTCCTCGCGGGGAGTGGTCATAAAACCCTTGGGATCGGCCATGGCCGTCTTCCTCGCGTCCGCGTGCGACAGGCCGTGCGTCATCGGGCGGCACTCTTTCAGCCACGATAAGGCCCTTCGGCCGGGCGCGCAGAGTGGGCGAGACGGCTTTCCCTCAGGTGGGAGGCGGCGCGCACACCGGCTTCTCTCAGGTGAGAGCCAGCATGTAGACCAGCGCGGCGGCGGCCGAGGCGACCGCGCGGACGTGGTTCCACATCGTCCACTCGCGTACGTACGACGGCCAGTACGCGGCGGCTTCCGGTGTGCCCGGGTCCAGCTTCAGCAGCGCCTCGTTGCGGGGCACGTTCACGACGACGGTCAGCCCGAACGAACCGAACAGGTACAGCGCGCTGCCCAGCAGCAGCTCCACGGTCCCCTGATCCGGCCACAGCACGAACGTCACCACCGCGATCACCGCGCACAGCACCGCCGAACCGACGAACAGCAGCATGAAGACGGGCGTCATCGCCGCCCTGTTGATCGCGTTCATCGCGGCGACCCCCTGCGCCGGCGGCAACTCGGCCAGCCCCCGCATGACCAGCACGGAGAAGGCACAGAACACCCCGGCCATCACCCCGGTCGCGAGCACCCCCAGAACCGTCATCGTGAAATACGGTTCACCGATCATGCCGACATCAACTCCCGCCCGTAGAGCCGAGATCCTGCCCACCACCCCTTACCGAGACAAGTCAAGCCCGCTCCCGCACCGGTAGCCATGGCCGAGAATCGCCGGGGCATACGCGAACGTCCATGTGGCTCGCGGGCGGACGGCACGTCGATGTGTCGGCAGCATGGGGGCACGTCGGGACGGTGGGGCACCCCGTCGACCTCCTCACCCGGTTTCAGCCTCCGCCCCCGCCTGTCCCTCCCTCCACACCCGCAGCACCCCGTCCACGCCCGCCGAGATCCGTCGCCGTGCCTCATGTCGCGGCACCCCACTCATCAGCAACTGGTCGTAGGGCGTGTCCACATGCCGTACGGATGCCACCACCGCCGAGACCACCGCGGCCTCGGACAACGCCCGCCCCGCCGCACTCCGCCCCACCCGCCCGCTGCCCCGCGCCGAGGCATGCGCGGCGACGGCCCGGGCCCGCGCCTCGGGGCAGCCGGGGAACCGGCGTCGTATCTCCGCCGCGAACGCCTCCGCGAACCGCACGTCCGCCGCGGCCCGCCGCCCCGCGTCCCGTGCCCGGCGGCGCCGGCGAGCCTCCGCGTCCGCGAGGCACCGCCGCTCGGCCCGCGCGAGCCCGGCCTCCTCGACGAGGACGCCCTGCCGCTCGTACCGGCTCCGGCGCCGGTTGAACCGTACGACCACCGCCGACAGCGCGCTCTCCTCCCGCGCCCTGCGCGTCAGCGCGGTGTCGCCGCGCGGCAGGAACACCAGATGCCCGAGATCCACGCAGTCGAGACACCGCGGCACACCGCCCTCGACGACCAGCAACGGCAACGGCCCCCGACGACACTCGGCACAGTGCCGCTTCCTCAGCGGTTGAACGACCAGAAGTCCACTGCGGGGCAGGGCAGTTGCGAACGGTGCCATACGAGATGCATTCCCTCCTGTTGCGAGCCTCTCTCCTACGTCCTCCCCGGTACATCACGCGGAACGAACACCGACACGCGCGTACGGTGCCGGGTCGGCGTCTCGATCTCGTCGAGCACCGCCACGGCCAGATCCGTGTACGACAGCCCGGGCGCGCCCTCCGGCACCCGCTCGTCGCCCAGGCGGTGGCGCCCGGTGCGCGGGGCATCCTGCTCCAGTCCACCGCCGGGTGTGAGCATCACCCAGTCCACCGCCGTGCCCTCACCGGCCTCCCGCAGCCGCCGCAGCCCGGCCGTGTGGGCCAGCGCGAACGGCCGTATCTCCGGCGGAAACGCCGTTGGGTCGTCCATCACCGGGCGCCCGTCCGCCCCGATCAGGTCCGCGAACAGTCCGACGGCGACGAGCCGCCGCACCCCGGCCGCGGCCAGCCCCTCCAGCAACGCGTCGGACGCCCTGGCGAAGAAGTCGGGATCGAGCGAGTCGAAGCCCTGCTCGGGCCCGCTGAACGGTGACACCGCGTGCACGGCGGCGACCGCCCCGCCCGCAGCCTCCCGCACCGACCCGGCATCGGTCACATCACCCCGCACGATCGAGACGCCCTCGACCGCGAGGTCCGCGTACCGCGCCGGATCCCGCACCGCGGCCGTCACCTCGTACCCCCGCCCGAGCGCCTCCGCCGTGACGGCCCGCCCCGCCCGCCCACCGGCCCCGAGGACCACGATCCCGCTCATGCCCAACTCCCTTGTCCGGCGGCGTTTTTCGCCGCCCGACCTGCACGCTAGGGAGCCAGGGCCCGGTTACTTCAACGGTATCGGCGCTAGCCTCGGCACATGACCGACGCGACGGACGCCGCACGGCAGGAACCGCTCGACCCCGACATGTTCGACCCTGTCTGTCCGTCCTCCGCGATGCCTTTCAGGGTGGGGGACAAGTGGACCGGCATGATCGTCCGCTGCCTGGAGGGCGGCCCGCGTCGCTTCACCGAACTCCGTATACCGCTCAAGGCCGTTACCCCCAAAGTCCTCAGCGAGACCCTGCGCGCCATGGAACGCGACGGCCTGCTCACCCGGACCGTGTACGACGAGAACCCGCCGCGCGTCGAATACGCCCTCACCCCGCTCGGCCGCAGCCTCGTCCCCCTCCTCGACGCCGCCCGCGCCTGGAGCGAGACCCACCTCCCGCACCTTCTCGCCGCCCGGCGGAACCACCTGCACGACACACCCTGATCGCGGCCTGCCGCATCATGGGCCCTGTGCGACTGGAAGCGATCACCTGGGACAGGCTCGGCGACCTCCTCGCCGAGCGTCTGCTCGACCTGAAGCCGGCCGACGGCAGCCCCTGGCCGCGCGTCGCCATCGACGGCGCCCCCGCGGCCCGTACGGGCGAACTCGCCGAGCGCGTCTCGGAGGCGTTGCGTGCCCGCGGCCGCTCCTCGCTCGTCGTGGGCACCGAGGGCTTCCTGCGCCCGGCCTCGCTGCGCCTGGAGTACGGGCGCCAGGACGTCGAGGCGTACTACGACGGCTGGTTCGACACCCGGGCCCTGTGGCGCGAGGTCTTCGGCCCGCTCGAACCGGACGGCGACGGCCGCGTCCTGCCCGATCTGTGGGACCCGGCCGCGGACCGCGCCACCCGCAGCCCCTATGTCCAACTCCCGCCCAACGCCGTCCTGTTGCTGCACGGACCCTTCCTCCTTCGACACTGGTTCCCCTTCGATCTGACCGTCCACGTCCTCCTCTCACCGGGCGCCCTGCGTCGCCGTACCCCCGAGACCGAGCACTGGACCCTCCCCGCCTTCGAGCGCTACGAGGACGAGACCGACCCGGCCGGCACGGCGGACGTCCTGGTGCGCGCGGACGATCCGCGCCATCCGGCGTGGGGTGGATAGGGCAAGGACTGAGGACTGAGGAGCTGAGGGACTGAGAGGGGCTGAGGACTGAGGGGCCGAGGGCATCGCCCAAGGGCTTCCGCATTCCCGGCCGCCGTGCCGGAAGTCGCGACCGTCCGGGTGCGTTCCCCCCGCCGCGCGGCGAGAATGTAGGGCGCCGGGACTAGCGGAACGTTCTGTGCCGCGCCGGCCGTCCGGCACCGGGAGGTACTTCATGACCACCGCCGGAGACATCATGCACCGGGGCGCCCAGTGGATCCCCGCCCATGAAACCCTGGACCGCGCCGCTCAGCTGATGCGCGAACTGGGCGTCGGGGCCCTGCCCATCAGCGACGAGAACGAACGGCTCTGCGGCATCCTCACCGACCGGGACATCGTCGTCGGCTGTGTGGCCATGGGCCACGACCCGGCCAAGATCACCGCCGGCGAGATGGCCCAGGGCACACCCCGCTGGATCGACGTCGGCGCCGATGTCGGCGACGTGCTCCAGGAGATGCAGGGACACCAGATCCGCCGGCTTCCGGTCATCGACAAGAAGCGCCTCGTCGGCATGATCAGCGAGGCCGACCTGGCCCAGCATCTGACGGAGGAACAGCTCGCCGGCTGGGTCGAGAGCGTGTACGCCCGGAGCGGCATGCGGTGAGTCTCCGGACGGCTGTGCTCTGGGCTGCCGGACGGTTCAGAGCCAGCCGTTGCGCCGGAAGCCCCGGTACAGCGCGAGACAGGCCACGGTTATCACGCCGAGGACCAGGGGGTAGCCGAACCGCCAGTGCAGCTCCGGCATGTGGTCGAAGTTCATGCCGTACACACCGCACACCATCGTCGGTACGGCGATCACCGCGGCCCAGGCCGTGATCTTCCGCATGTCCTCGTTCTGCGCGACCGTCACCTGGGCGAGGTGTGCCTGCAGAATCGAGTTGAGCAGTTCGTCGAAGGACGCGATCTGCTCCTTCGCGCGCAGCAGATGGTCGGAGACGTCCCGGAAGTAGGCCTGTATCTCCGGCCCGATCACCCGCATCGGCCGGGTGGCGAGCTCCTCCAGCGGGCGGCCGAGAGGGACGACCGCCCGCTTCAGCTCCAGGAGTTCACGCTTGAGCTGGTAGATACGGCCCGGGTCCGCCCGCGCGCCGTTCTCCGCGAACACGTCCGTCTCCACCTGGTCGATGTCCGCCTGCACCGAGTCCGTGACGCTCAGATAGTCGTCGACCACATGGTCCGCGATCGCGTGCAGCACCGCGGCCGGGCCCTTGGCGAGCTGCCGGTGGTTCGACTCCAACTCCTCGCGCAGCGGCCCCAGCGAGCCGTGCCGTCCGTGCCGCACGGTGATGACGAACTCGGCGCCGACGAACACCATGATCTCGCCGGTGTCCACGACCTCGCTCGTCGCCGTCAGCTTCTCGTGCTCGACGTAGCAGACCGTCTTGAACACCGCGAACAGCGTCTCGCCGTAGCGCTCCACCTTCGGGCGCTGATGAGCCTCGATCGCGTCCTCGACCGCCAGCGGGTGCAGGTCGAAGAGCTCGGCGATGCCCGCGAACTCCTCGTTCGTCGGCTCGTGCAGGCCGAGCCAGACGAAGCCGTCGTCCTTCTTGCGCACCCGCTCCACGGCGTCCACCAGATCGCCGCCGACCGGGACCCGGACGCCGTCCTGATACGTGACGCACTTCACCACCGAGGAGCCCAGCGGTGACCGGGCGTGGTGGCTCAGGTCGACCCGCGGGCGCCGCCGCGCCAGCCGCGCCACCTTGCGGAGGCCGCTGACCCTGCCCAGGCCCGTGACCTTCCGAAGATTCCCTGCCATGGACATCCGGATCTCCTTGGGTGGATCCCCTCGCATCGCATTTCTGCGCCTTGGCGTGCCAGTTTGCCAGGCCGACGTGAGCGGTGGGTAAGCCTGTGGGAACGGAATCCTCCGCTTTGTTCCCCGCTGTGGACGAAGCCGTGAGCGTGTCTTGTTTCCCGCTGTGGACGAAGCGGTGCGTGAGCCGTGCGTGAACCGTGTCCGAGCGGACGCACGGCCGTGGCAAGGGGGTGCGGAACCGGAGCGTCGCCCCCTGTCGACAAGCGGGGCAACTGGGATGATCGCGGCATGACGCGATCCGACGGGTATCTCCTCGACAACCGGCAGTCCGAGGCGGGACAGCGCTTCGACGCCTTCGCCACGCTCTTCGACCCCACGACGTTCCGGCACCTGGAGGGGTTCGGCGTCGGACCCGGCTGGCGGGTCTGGGAGGTCGGCGTCGGCGGCACCTCGGTGGCGTCCTGGCTGGCCAAGAAAGTCGGACCGACCGGGAAGGTCGTCGCGACCGACATCGACACCTCCCAGGTCGCCTCGGTGGCCCGCCCGCCGATCGAGGTGCGTGTCCATGACGTGGGTGCCGAGGAACCGCCGGGGGAGGGCTTCGACCTCGTGCACGCCCGACTGGTCCTCGTCCATGTCCCGGACCGGGAACGGGCGTTGCACTCGATGATCAAGTCCCTGCGCTCCGGCGGACGCCTCCTGATCGAGGACGCCGACGCCGCCCTCCAGCCCCTGCTCTGCCCCGACGAACACGGCCCCGAGCAGCAACTCGCGAACCGCCTCCGCCACGGCTTCCGCGAACTCCTCGCCGCCCGCGGCGCCGACCTCTCCTACGGCCGCAGACTCCCGCGCCTGCTCCGCGAGGCCGGCCTGCGCCGCGTGGAGGCCGACGCGTACTTCCCGGTCACCTCACCGGCCTGCGCCGCCCTGGAATCCGCCACGGTCCGCCAGATCCGCGACCAACTCGTCACGGCGGGCCTGGCCACGAACGAGGACATCGACCGCCACCTGGCCAATGTCGCCTCCGGCGCGATGGATCTGGCGACGGCTCCGATGATCTCGGCGTGGGGACGGAAGGGGTAGACGGGGGGCGGGAGTTGGTGCCGAGCGGCGAGGAGAGCGGTCGGTCCGGGCGTGCGGCTGAGGAGAGCGGTCGGTCCGGGCGTGCGGCTGAGGAGAGCGGTCGGTCCGGGTGTGCGGAGACGGTTGCCGGCGAGCGCCTCGACACGGATGTCCGTCAGCCGGGTCCCACTGGCCGTCCCCCCACTCCTTCCACTGCCCGGGCCCCGGCCCGGCACCCCTCACGCGCCGCCTTCTCGGGATCGGCGCCCGTCAGCAGCGTCGCGAGGAACGCCCCCGTGAAGGCGTCCCCAGCGCCCGTGGTGTCCAGGGGGACGGCGGGCTCGGCCGGTACGCGTGCGTGGACCCTGCCGGAGTGGGCCACCAACGCCCCCTCGGCGCCCTGCTTGGTGACCACCAGGGGGACATGGCGGCTCAACTTGGCCGTCGCGTCCGCCGGATCGGGCAACCCCGTGAGCAGACACGCCTCGTCCCGGCTGGGCAGCAGGACGTCCACCCCCTCGACGAGCGCGAGGAAACGGTCCACGCCCAGCTCCACCAGGAACCCCGTGGACGCCGGATCCAGACTCACCGGCACCCCACGCGCGCGTGCCGCCTCCATCGCCGCCGCCGCGAGCGCCCGGCTCGGCTCGGAGAACAGCAGATAGCCCGACAGATGCAGCCGTACGACGCCGTCGAGCAGCGCGTCCGACCAGTCGCCGGGATCGAACCGCAGGGCCGCGCCACTGTCCGTGAGGAAGGTCCGCTCGGCCGACGCCCCCGTGTCGACCAGGCAGATCACCGTCCCGGTAGCCGCCTCCGGATCGACGACGAGACGGGGCCGTACCCCGGAGGCGACCAGCTCCCGCTCGTGCCACGCCGCCGAGTCCGCACCCACCCGACCGAGCAGCCGTACGTCCGCGCAGCCCCAATGGGCCGCCCAGCACGCCACGTTGGCGCCCGCGCCGCCCGGCACGGTCCGGATCGCGGCGGCCGTGTCGGTGCCCGGGGCGAGCGGCCCCCGATGCCGGGCGACGACGTCCGTGACGACGTCCCCGACGACCAGGAGCGCGCCGTCCGGCCCGGTCGTCACGCCTCCTCGGCCCAGGCCGCCGCGATCCGCCCCGCCAGCCGTACGTTGCCGCGCACGGCCGCCAGGTTGGCGCTCAGCGAGGCACCGTCGGTGTGCTCCACGAGGTAGCCGAGCAGGAACGGGGTGACCGCCTGCCCGGTGACGCCCTCCGCCTCGCACGCGTGCAGCGCGTCGGCGAGCACCCGCGCGTGCAGGTCGGGATCCAACTGCTCGTCCTCGGGCACCGGGTTGGCGACGATCAGCGTCGACTCCGGGGCGTCGAGCGCGTCCTGCGCCCGCATCACGGCCGCCACCTGCTCGGGGGTGTCCAGCTTCCAGTCCACCGGATACCCCGAGTCGGAGAGGTAGAAGCCGGGGAAACGGTCCGTGCCGTATCCGGCGACCGCCACGCCGAGCGTCTCCAGGCGCTGCAAGGTCGCCGGCACGTCCAGGATCGACTTCACGCCCGCGCACACCACCGTGATCCGCGTGGACGCCAGCAGCCCCAGGTCGGCGGACTCGTCCTGCGTCACCGTCCACTCCCGGTGCACCCCGCCGAGGCCCCCGGTCGCGAACACCCGGATGCCCGCCCGGGCCGCCAGCAGCGCCGTCGCCGACACCGTGGTCGCCCCGCTGGCCCCCGCCGCCACCGCGAGCGGCAGGTCGCGGTGGCCCAGCTTGCGGATCCCGTCCTCGTTGGCGACCCGCTCCAACTGGTCCTTGCCCAGGCCGACATGGGGCCGTCCGTCCAGCACGGCGATCGTCGCGGGGACGGCGCCCTCCTGCCGTACCGCCGCCTCCAGCTCCAGCGCCACCTGCAGATTGCGCGGGCGCGGCAGCCCGTGCGCGATGATCGTCGACTCCAGGGCCACCACGGGTCGACGCGCGTCGATCGCCTCACGTACTTCCTCGGACACCACCAGCACCACGCGCCTCCTGTCGTTCGGTCTCCCCTCATCCCTGGCGGGCTCGGTGCCCGGTCAAACCCTCGCGGGCTGTGGGAGACATCATCGGCGCCCGACATGGAAAACGGGGGCCACGCGTGCGTGGCTCCCGTTTTCCCTCCCGGGCCTCAGACCGGGCTGACGCCCGCCAGCGTCCCGTGCGGATCGAGCACGTACTTGCGGCTGGCGCCCTGGTCGAACTCGGCGTAGCCGCCCGGTGCGTCCTCCAGCGCGATCGGGGTCGCGTTGACCGCCTTCGCGATGTGCACGCGCCCGTGCAGGATCGCCATCATCAGACTCCGGTGGTACGTCATCACCGGGCACTGACCGGTCGTGAAGTGGTGGCTCTTGGCCCACCCGAGGCCGAGCCGCACCTTCAGGGTGCCGCTCCTCGCGTCCTCGTCGACCCCACCGGGGTCAGCGGTGACGTACAGCCCGGGGATGCCCAGCGCACCGCCCGCGCGCGTGACGCCCATCAGCGAGTTGAGAACCGTCGCCGGCGCCTCCGGAGCGTTCGGGCCGTGCGCCCGCGCCTCGAAGCCGACCGCGTCGACCGCCGCGTCCACCTCGGGCTCACCGACGATCTCGGCGATCTGCTCGCCGATGTCGCCGCGCGAGACGTCGACGGTCTCGCAGCCGAAACTCCTTGCCTGGCCGAGGCGTTCGGGGTTGAGGTCACCGACGATGACGACCGCGGCGCCCAGGAGCTGCGCCGACGCGGCCGCCGCCAGACCGACCGGACCCGCCCCGGCGACGTACACCGTGGACCCGACCCCGGCGCCCGCGGTGACCGCGCCGTGGAAACCGGTCGGGAAGATGTCCGACAGCATGGTCAGATCGAGCAGCTTCTCGCGTGCCTCGTCCCGGTCCGGGAACCTCAGCAGGTTGAAGTCCGCGTACGGGACCATGGCGTACTCGGCCTGACCGCCGACCCAGCCGCCCATGTCGACATAGCCGTAAGCCGCCCCGGGGCGGGCCGGGTTGACGTTCAGGCAGATGCCGGTCTTGCGTTCCTTGCAGTTGCGGCACCGCCCGCAGGCGATGTTGAACGGTACGGAGACGATGTCGCCCACGTCGATGAACTCGACGTCCGGACCCCGTTCGACGACCTCTCCGGTGATCTCGTGTCCGAGGACCAGCCCCTCGGGCGCGGTCGTCCGACCGCGCACCATGTGCTGGTCGCTGCCACAGATGTTGCTGGCGAGCACCTTCAGGATCACCCCGTGCCGGACCTTGCGGCCGACATTGGCGGGGGCGACTCCCGGCCCGTCCTGCAGTTCAAGCGTCGGGTGGTCGATGGTCCTGACCTCGACCGCTCCCGGCTTGAGATACGCGACTGCCCTGTTTCCGCTTCCACTCATGCGTGATCGCCGTCCCTTCGGCTCCGATCCCCCGGATGCCAGTGGCTGTGCGCGCGCATGGCGGAGTCTGCTACCGGCCCGGCCTCCCGGCCACCCTTCGCGGGGCATCGGAAACCGGGCTTTTCCGGGAGCGGGTGACCAGCGCCAGCGCGGCCAGGGGTATCAGCAGGCAGGCGGCCGTGAGGTTCAGCCAGCCGTAGCCCGCCTCCGCGACCACCAGCCCGGCCACCGCCCCGCCGATACCCGCCGAGGTGTTCATGGTGAGGTCGGACAGGCCCTGCGCGGCGGCCCGCGCGGGCTGCGGCACCGAGTCCGTGAGCAGTGCCGAGCCGGAGACGAGCCCCGCCGACCAGCCCAGGCCCAGCACGAACAGTCCCAGCGCGATCTGCCCATGACTCCCGCCCGCCGTACCGGCGAGGAACGCCGCACAGGCCAGCAGCCCTACCGCGAGCCCTATCCCCGACAGCCGCCCCACCTGGTCCGACAGCCTTCCCATCAGCGGCGAGAACGCGTACATCCCCGCGATGTGCCCGCTGATCACCAGCCCGATCAGATCGATACCGGCCCCGTGGTGGCCCAGCTCGACCGGAGTCATCGCCATCACCGACACCATCGCGGTGTGCACCACGGCCACCGTCACCAGCGCGAGCCGCGCCCGCGGCGAGGCGACCACCGCGGCGAACCCCGCCCGCAACGACCGCGCGGCCGGCGACCGGTCCTCGTCCGGCGCGAGCGCCCGGGCCGTCAACAACGGATCGGGCCGCAGCAGTACGGCGACCACGACCGCGGCGACCAGGAAGATCCCGCCCGCCCACAGGAAGGGGCCCGCCGCCGCGGGTATCCCGAGCCCGGAGACGCTACGGCCCGCGGGCGCGGCGATGTTGGGTCCGAGGACCGCCCCTATGGTCGTCGCCCACACCACATGGGAGATGGCCCGGGCCCGCTGCTCCGGCTCGGCCAGGTCGGCGGCGGCGAACCGGGACTGCAGATTCGCCGACGAGGCCGCCCCGAAGCAGGCCATGCCGCCCAGCAGCAGCGGAAAGCTCCCGATGCTCGCCGCGAGCACCACGACACCCGCTCCCAGCGCCCCGACCAGATACCCGAGGACCAGCCCGGGACGCCGGCCGCGCGCCGTCATCAGCGCGGCGAACGGCATCGACAGCACCGCCGTGCCCGTGACCGTCGCCGTGGGCGCCAGCCCGGACAGCGACTCGGTCCCACTGACCTGCTTGGCCAGTACGGCGGACAGCGCGACCCCGGTGGCGACGCCGAGCCCGCCCAGGATCTGGGTCGCGATCAGCACACCGGAGATCCGGCGCCGCAGCGCGGGCAGCCGGTCGGCCGTGACGGCTCGCTCCTCCACGGCGGTCACCGCGCGCACCCGGTACCGCCGCGACCGCACGCGTACCCGAAGCCGGTCCTCACCTGCACAACGCCCCCCGATTGCTCCCTGTCCGCCCGAATCCTCAGAACAACGGCTCGGGCAGCACACCCTCCAGCGCCAGCAGCTTCCTCTTCGTCTCCAGGCCGCCCCCGAACCCGCCGATACCGCCGTCGCTCTCGACGACCCGATGGCACGGCACGACGACCGGCAGCGGATTGGACCCCATCGCCACCCCCACCGCCTGGGCCGCGCGCGGCTGACCGACCCGTCCGGCCAGATCGCCGTACCCGACGACCGAGCCGTACGGAACGCCGGCCGCCAGCTCGCGCAGCACCTGCCGGTTGAAGCCGGAGATCAGGGACCAGTCGAGCGGCAGGTCGAAGGCGTGCCGTGTACCGGCGAAGTAGGCCTCGAACTGACGTATCGCCTCGGCCAGCAGGGGCGAGTCGGGCGCCTCGACCGGCTCGGTGCCCAGCCGGGACGCCAGTCGGTCGAGTGTCCTGTCGCGCACCGCGTCCGTCGCGTGAAACACGACGTTGATCAGGCCGTCCTGTGTCGCGGCCAGCAGCAGGGGACCGATGTCGGTGCCGACGACGGTCCACACCACCCGCTGCTCGTTCTGCCCATGGCTGTCCATGCGCCCACCGTACGACCCGGCACTGACATTGATGCTGGTACTCAGGTTCCGGTGGCTGTGGCTCGGGCACTGACTGACGTCCTGCTGGGCTGTCCTCAAGTTGTTCTGTCCGGCCGCCGGGACCTGTTCTCATGGCTCCGGCCGGGCGGAACATGACCTGATAGGAGCTTGGTCAGAAGCCCCTTCAATGTCCTGTCTGCGCCACCCGGCCGGTGCCCACCTCCGGCAAGGAAGGCACCATCAGCATGACATCGGCGGCGGCACCAGACACAGCGGACCAGGATGTGTTCGGCGGGGTCGACTCCCATGCCGACACCCTTCACGTCGCGGTCATCAGCGACAACGGCGGCCATCTCGCGGACGCCGAGTTCACCACCACCGTCGCCGGATACGCCGCGGCTCTGGCGTTCCTGAACGCCCACGGCCATGTGATCGCGATCGGTGTGGAAGGCACCGCCTCCTACGGAGCCGGCTTCACCCGCGCCGCGATCTCACACGGGCAGCACGTCGTCGAGGTCAACCGGCCCGACCGGGCCGAACGCCGCCGCATCGGCAAGTCCGACCCCGTCGACGCCTACGCCGCCGCCCGCGCCTCCCTGTCCGGACGGGCCTCCAGCGTCCCCAAGGACGACACCGTGGCGGGGATACGCGCTCTGCACAACGCCGCCCGCTCCGCGGTCAAGGCCCGCACCGCCGCCCTGAACCAGATCGGCAGCATTCTCATCACTGCTCCCGAGATCATCCGGGCCAAGTACGGCCGGCTCAAGGGAACGGACCGCACCGACACCATCGCCCGGCTGAGGCCGGTCGGTGACGCGGTCCACACCGCGGTCCTCACCGCGCTCAAAAGCCTCGCCCGACGCGTCAAGGAGCTGACAGCCGGGCACCAGGACCTGGTCAAGGCCCTGGACAGCGTGGTGAGCGTCCACAACCCCGGCCTGCGTGCCGCCTACGGAGTCGGCCCCGACACTGCGGCCCAGTTGCTGGTCACC
>NZ_JBIWMV010000003.1:0-158229 GCF_044766845.1 Streptomyces sp. NPDC101776
TCTGGCACAACGACAAGACAGGGCAGCCAGTCAAGCGATCACTGACCGCCTATGATCACTGACCGCAACGACACCCCTCGGACTCATTCATCTAGGACGTCAAGTGGGCCTGCACAGTGGGCCCGTAGAGATCCACGATGGTGTCGATCGACGTCGCGCGGAGTCTGGTGCTGCGGGCGATTCCGTACATGACACCGAGGCCCAGGACGGTCGCCACGACGAGTTCGGCGCGCAGGGCCGCTTCGGGGCCAAAGAGACGTCCGGCGAGGCGATCGACCACGTGGGCGCGGAAGTTGACGCGCAGGATGTCACCCTGGTCGCCCTGAAGGGGCGCGAACACGATCCGCAGCAGCGGGTCGGCGCCCCGCTCGCGCTGGCTGACCAGGACGTGCCGGACCATGTGGCGGCCGAGTCCGTCGAGCGGGGCGTCCAGCAGGTCCTCCGCGTCGGCCTCGAAGGACATGACGCGGGCGAAGAGGGCGTCCTTGTTGCCGAAGTACTTGAGGATCAACGGCGCGCTGACACCGGCGCGTTCGGCGACCGCCTTGAGCGTGATGTCGGCGTGCGCGTTGCGCGCGAGGAGGTAGCGGGCGGCCTTCAGAATGGCCGCCTTGGTCGCCTCGGCGTCCCGGCGTGCGGGCGGGGACGCGGTGGGAGGAGTGGTGCTCACGGCACTCATGCTCCCTCCAACGCCTCGTCCCGTACGCCCTCGGCACGGTCCGGGGCACGCCGTGTGTCGTCGGGGGCGGGGTCGCCCGGGATGGTCAGTGCCGCCGCGCTGGCGGCCAGGGCGATGACGCCCGCGATGCCGAACGCCATCAGGTATCCGTGCAGCGTGGGCAACGGAATCCCGCCTACCGGGCTGGTGTGGTGCACCAGTACGGCGGCCACCACGGCGCTGGAGACGGCCTGCCCGATGGTGCGCATCAGGACGTTGACGCCGTTCGCGGACGCGGTCTGACCGGCCGGGACCGCGCGCAGGATGAGCGTGGGCAGCGCCGAGTAGGCGAAGGTGGTGCCCGTGGCCACGACCGTCGCGCCGAGGATGATCGTCCACAGGTCGCGGCTGTCGGCGATGCGCACGACATAGCCGAGCGCGATGATCGCGGTTCCGATGGCGAGCGTGACGCGCGGACCGCGGGCCGCCGAGATCCGGGCCGAGAGGGGGGAGAGCAGCAGCATGATGACACCGCCGGGCAGCAGACACAGGCCCGTCTGGACGATAGACAGTCCGAGTCCGTACCCGGTCGCCTTGGGCGCCTGCACCAGTTGGGCGGTGACCAGGGAGTTGGCGTAGAACGCGAAACCGGTCAGCAGGGCCGCCACATGTGACAGGCCGACCCGGGGCCGCAACACCAACCGCAGGTCCACCAGCGGCTGTTCGAGGCGCAGTTGCTGCCACCACCACAGGCCGAACACGACGACGGTGGCGAGGAACAGCGACAGGATCCGCGGACTCCCCCACCCCCACTGACCGCCCTGGGACACCCCTAGGAGGAGACACACCAGTCCCACGGCCAGTCCCAGCGCGCCGAGCACGTCGAAGCGGCCGGGCTCCCGGACGGGCGACTCGCGCACCGCCCACCAGATCCCCCACACGCCGATCGCACCGAGCGCGCTGGTCGCCCAGAACATGACGTGCCAGTTGGCGTACTGCACGATCAGCGCCGCGAGCGGCAGTCCGAGCGCGGCGCCGATACCCACCGTGGAACTCATCAGCGCCACCGCGCTGCCCCGGCGCTCCGGCGGAAGTTCGTCCCGCAGGATGCTGATCGACAGGGGGACGACGGCGGCCGCGGCGCCTTGCAGGGCGCGGGCGGTGATCAGTACCCGGATGTCGGAGGACAGCGCGCACATGACCGACCCGACGGTCATCATGCTCAGGGCGCCGATCAGGACCCGCCGCTTGCCGTACATGTCGCCGGCCCGGCCGAGCACGGGGGTGAGGACGGCGCCGGAGAGCAGGGTCGCGGTGACCATCCAGGAGACGGCGCCCGCGGAGGAGTGGGTCAGCCGGGGCAGGGACGGCAGCAGCGGGACGACCACGGTCTGCATGACCGCCATGAGGATCCCGCCGAACGCCAGCACCGGAATGGTGAGCCGCTCCCGCACGGGGGTCCGCCCGGCGGTGCCGCCGGGCGGGTCGAGTATCGGGAGGGGCTGGCCCATGGGCACTCCAGCTGACATGAAAAAGAGGGTGAATGGCTATTCACCTTACCCGGTGAATAGCCATTCACCCAATGCGCTCGGGAGGCCGGCGCCCTACTTGCGTGCGGCGAGCGCCCGCGCGTGCACGGTCCGCGCGACCTTGGGACCGAGCCAGCGCTTGAACCGGCGCAGCGCCTCCAGCCGTCCCGCCGCCTTGTCGAGGCCGTAGTAGACCTGCGGCGGGACGTACGGCAGCAGCGGCGAGTGGCGCTGCCCGAGCAGCGCGAACATCCGGTGCGGGGGCAGGTGGATGTAGCGCTGAAGGTTCTCGTACCACTGGGCGCTGTAGCGGGCCGCGCTCTGGATGGACAACAGGGCGGTTCTACGGCGCTGTTCGTAGGCGGCGAGGGCCTGCGGCAGTTCGCCGTGGTCGCGCAGGGCGTCGGCGAGCGCGATGGCGTCCTCCAGGGCGAGGGTGGTACCGGCGCCGATGGAGTAGTGGGTGGTGTGGGCGGCGTCGCCGAGCAGGACGAGGTTGTCGCGGTGCCAGGTGCGGTTGGTGAGGGTGCGGAAGTTGAGCCATTGCGCACTGCCGTCGGACGAGGCGCGGCCGATCAGGGAGTGGCCGTCGAGGAGGTCGGCGAAGAGCTTCTCCAGAAGGGCGAGTCCGTCGGCCTCGGCCGCGGTGTCGAGGCCGAGGCCGGTCCAGGTCTCGGGTGCGCACTCGATGACGCAGGTGCTGCCCTCGGGGCCGAACGCGTAGCCGTAGCACCAGATCCAGCCGTGGTCGGTCTCCACGAAGGCGAAGGTGAAGGAGTCGAAGACCTTGCTGGTGCCGAGCCAGATGTACTGGTTGCGGCCGGGCCTGAGTTCGGCGCCGAAGTGGTCGGCGTGGCGGCTGCGCAGCGCGCTGTTGACGCCGTCGGCGGCCACGATCAGATCCGCGTCGGGCAGGTCGTCGGCCGTCACCTCGTGCTCGAACTCGAGCCGTACGCCCAGGGATCTGGCCCTTTCGGCGAGGATCTTGAGGAGCCGGTGACGGCCGATGCCGTGGCCCTCGTCCCCGGGTTGACTGGTCGTCAGGTCCCGGATGCGGGCGACGCCGTCGCTCCAGCGCACCGAGTGTTCGTCCACGGCCTGCGCCGACTCGGGGTCGTACTCCCGGAGTTGGTCGAGCAGTCCACGCCAGTACGTCACGCCCCAGCCGTAGGTCGAACCCTCGGCGTTGCGCTCGTAGACGGTGATGTCGTGGGACGGGTCCTGACGCTTCAGCAGGATCGAGAGATACAGACCGGCGGGCCCGCCTCCGACACAGGCGACCTTCACGCGCACACCCCTGGAGATTACTCAAAGTGGTCAAGTGGAACCGCAGAGTAGCAGGCTGGCGGCATGAAAAGGTCCCATCGACCTCGGGCCGATGGGACACGTCGAAGGAGGCGGGGGCTTACGCCTCGGCCGTGACGCACTCCGGGTGGCCCCAGCCCTTGGGGTTCTTGCTGATGGGCTCGCCGGCCGCGTAGGCACGGCCGCAGAGGCAGCGGCCGGGGAACTTGGCCTTGATCGTGCGGGAGGCCGAACCGGCGCTCTTGCGGGGCGACTTGGCGGCGGCGGAGCGGGCGGGCTTCTTCGGGGTGTCGGGCGAGGGAGGCGGTTGCGGGGAACCGAGGTCGCTGCCCGCGGGCTCCTGGACGATGGCGGCCTGGCTGGCCGCGCGGTCGGCGAAGTCGTTCAGGGGATCGCCGTCGACCTGGTGGGCGGGGACGTAACGGAACTCCACGGAGCGGCCGCCCAGCAGTTCGTCGATACGGACGACCAGTTCCTGGTTGGCGACCGGCTTGCCGCCGGAGGTCTTCCAGCCGTTGCGCTTCCAGCCCGGCAGCCAGGTGGTGACCGCCTTCATGGCGTACTGCGAGTCCATCCGGATCTCCAGCGGCACGTCCGGTGCGGTCGCCGTCAACAGGCGCTCCAGCGCGGTGAGTTCGGCGACGTTGTTGGTGGCCTTGCCGAGCGGCCCCGCCTCCCAGCGGGCCGGGCTCTCCGCGTCGTCCGACACGACCCACGCCCAGGCGGCCGGCCCGGGATTCCCTTTCGAAGCCCCGTCGCACGCGGCCACCACACGTTCAAGCATGCGCCCGATCATGCCATGGCCGCGGCCCCGGGTCCGCGCCGCCCCGTAAGCCCGAAGTCCCCGTCGGCCGCCCCGCGGACACGCGCGGCCCGGCGACGGCCCCTGTCACGAGCCGACGAACGCGCTCACCCTGGCAGTCGGTCTGGTCGCCGTGGTCGTCGGCTTCGGCGCGTGGTGGACGTACTTCGACTTCGCGGGGCACCGGCTGCCGAGGGCCACGCGCGCGAGCGCCCTGCAGTGGATGGTGGTACATCTGCCGATCACGGCCGCGGTGGCCGCCACGGGCGCCGCGATGGTCGGCCTCGTCGAGCACGCCCACGACAGCCGGACGCCCGCCGCAACGGCCTGGGTGCTGTGCGGGGGCGCGGCCGTGGTGCTCTGCGCGACGATGGCGCTCGCGGCGACCCTGCGCGCCTGGACCGAGAACCCCGGGCTCTATCGGCCGCTGTCCCGCACCTGTGTGGCCATGGCCGTCCTCGCGGTGGGAGTCGGCGCCCTGCGCCCGGCTCCGCTCGTCCTCGGCCTGGCGCTCGTCGTGCTGCTCGGCGTCCCCTGGGGACTGGCCGTGGCCAACCGCGTGTCCCACTACGAGGAGCCGGCCACCTGATCCCGCGCCGGCGTCAGGGCGTCGAGGGCCGCGTCTCGGTCCAGTCGACCATCAGCCGGCGCTCGGCGAAGTACCAGGCGCCGTCCTGCTTGCTGAACTCGTCGAGGTAGCGGCGCACGGCTTCGCGGGAGCCATCAGGGCATGGCTGAAGGACCCGTCCGTCACGAAGGACGACATGGTCGACGCGGCCGTGGCCTGCGCCCCCGCCTGGTGGGCGGCCGACGGCCGGTGACGCACGACGTTCCCGCTCAGACGTCGGTCAGCTGCGGCATCTCGCCCTGGGTCGTGGTCATGTCGATCACCGAGAACGAGGCGCCCTGCGGGTCGCTCAGGGCCGCGAACCGCCCGAAGGGGCTGTCCATGGGGCCGAAGCGGAGGATGCCGCCGAGCTTGGTGGCCCTGGCGACGGCGTCGTCGCAGTTGTCGACGGAGAAGTACACGTTGACGTACGACGGCACCTCGGGCGGGAACTCCTCGCCCATCTGCATCCGGCCCAGGACCGTGTTCTCGCCGAGGTTGTAGACGCGGAAGTCGAAGGTGGTGTCGTCCACCTGCCGTGCCGAGTACGGGAAGACCGCGGGGAAGAACCCGTCCGCCTTCGCGGGCTCGCGGGTGAAGACCTCGGCCCAGGCGTAGGCGCCGGGCACGCCCGCGGCCTCGAAGCCCTCGTGCGTGCCGCCCTGCCACACGCCGAAGACCGCGCCGCTGGGCTCACTGGCCAGGCACATCGTGCCGAAGTCGCCGACCTGCATCGGCTCCATCAGCACCTGCCCGCCGCTCTCGCGGATCTTCGCCGCGGTGGCCGCCGCGTCCGGTGACGCGAGGTACAGGCACCACTGCGACTGCCCCTCCTGGCCCGGCATCGGCGGTACGACAGCGGCTACGGCCTTTCCGTCGACGTAGGCCTGCGTGTAGTTGCCGTACTCCGACGACGCGTCGCCGAAGGTCCAGCCGAGGACGTCGCCGTAGAAACTCTTCGCTCCCTCGACGTCACTGAACATCGCGTCGGCCCAACAGGGCGTTCCCTCAGGTTGTACGGCCATGGCTGCGGCCCTCTCCGGTAGGTCGGGGTGTCTGGGTCGGGTTGTCCTGGATTCTCACGCTAGTCACCCGGGGAGCGGGACGCGCGCCGAACACCGGAGCGCGCGGGGTCCCATTCGCGCGAGGCGTGTCCGCGCCCCGTGCGCCGGGGTGCGAGGACGAGTTCCTGCCGCCCCCGCCTCGATCGCCGGGTTTACCGACTCCCGGGCGTGAAGCCGCCCCCTTCGCGCGGTTACCGGTCCTGGGCAGGACTGTTTGGCTTGTAAACCGACGACGCGCTCACCCCTGTTCACCTCCCGGGAGGGAAAGTGTCCACTCCGGAAAGCGCCCACGGATCCGCCACCGACGAACCCGAGCCCGCGACACCCGGCGACGGACAACTCACCAGTCTCAGCACCCTGGCGGCACGCCGGCTCGCCACCACCACCAAGTCCGAACCGCAGATGCAGGCCATCACCTCACGATGGCTGCTGAAGATGCTGCCCTGGGTGGACGTGAAGGGCGGTGCCTACCGGGTCAACCGGCGGCTCCAGCTCAGCGTCGGCCGCGGCCGGGTCCGGTTCGAGCAGAACGGCGCCGACGACATCAAGGTCATCCCCGAGACGCTCACCGAACTGCCCGTGCTGCGCGGGTACTCCGACACGGAGGTCCTGAAGGAGATCGCGGGCCGGTTCCGGGTCCGGGAGGTGCGGGCCGGTCAGGTCCTGTTCGAGGCCGGCCAGCCCGTCACCGAGAACTATCTGGTCGCCCACGGCCGCTTCACCCGGTACACCGCCGGCCAGTACGACGAGGAGGAGATCCTCGGCGTCGTCACCGACGGCGACCAGATGGGGGACGAGGCGCTCGGGCAGTCCGATCCGCTGTGGCTGAGTTCCGTGCGCGCCGAGACCGCGGGCGTCCTGCTCGTACTGCCCTGGGAGGTCGTGGCCGAACTCACCGACCGCGCCCCGTCGTTGGCCGCCCATCTGGAGGCGTACGCCGCGCGGCAGCGGCTGCCGATGAACCGCAAGGGCGAGGCCGACGTCCCGGTGCAAGCCGGTCATGTGGGCGAGCCGACCCTGCCCGGCGGCTTCGTCGACTACGAACTCGCCCCGCGCGAGTACGAGTTGTCGCTCACCCAGACCGTACTGCGGGTGCACACCAGGGTCGCCGACCTCTACAACGACCCGATGGACCAGACCCAGCAGCAACTGCGGCTCACGGTCGAGGAGATCCGCGAGCGCCAGGAGTGGGAGCTGGTCAACAACCGGGAGTTCGGGCTGCTGCACAGCGTCGACTACACCCAGCGCATCAGCACCTTCACCGGCCCGCCGACCCCCGACGACCTCGACGAACTCCTCGCCATGCGGCGCAAGACACGGCTCTTCCTCGCCCACCCGAAGGCGATCGCGGCCTTCTTCCGGCAGTGCAACAAGCGCGGTCTGGTGCCCGGCACGGTGAACGTCGAGGGGCACGAGATCCCCGCCTGGCGCGGAGTCCCGTTCTTCCCCTGCGGCAAGATCCCGATCACCCCGCAGCACACCAGCAGCATCATCGCGCTGCGCACCGGCGAGGCCGACCAGGGTGTCGTCGGGCTGTTCCAGACCGGTATCCCGGAGGAGTTCCAACCCGGTCTGAACGTGCGCTTCATGGGCATCGACTCCGCCGCGATCATCCGCTATCTCGTCACCGCGTACTACTCGATGGCCATCCTGGTCCCCGACGCGGCGGGGATCCTCGAGAACGTCCAGATCGGCCGGACCGCCGGATGACGGCCCGACCGACGGCCCGGAGAACCTCATGACCACACCCACCACGACCTTCCCTCCGCTGCCGGGGCCGCCGAACCTGGCGAGCACCGTGCGGGCCGGACGCACCGGGGCGATCCCCGGCCTCACCTACCGGCCCGCGGTGCCCGCCGATCCCGAGAAGGCCGCGGAGATCGACCGCAGGCTGGAGGCCTGGGCGCGCGAGCTCGATCTGTTCCCGGCCGCGTGGGACGGGGACTTCGCCGGGTTCCAGTTCGGCCGGGCCGTGGTGCTCCAGCACCCGGGGGCGCTGGACCTGGAACGGCTGACCGCCGCCGGCAAGCTGCTGCTCGCCGAGAACATCGTCGACTCCTGCTACTGCGAGGAGGACGAGGGCAAGGGCGGCTCGCACAGCGGGCTCGGCGGACGACTGATCCTCGGGCAGTCGGCGCTCGACCCGTTCCACTCCGCCCCCGAGTTCGAGGAGGAGTGGCGGCACGGCGTACAGGCGGACGGGCCGCTGCGCTCGTACCACTTCGCCCTGCGGGACTACGCCCTCCTCGCCACCCCCAGCCAGACCGACCGGTTCGTGCACGACATCGCCCGGCTCCACCTCGGGTATCTCGCCGAGGCCGCCTGGGCCGAGATCCGGTACAAGCCGCGCGTCTGGGAGTACCTGGTGATGCGGCAGTTCAACAACTTCCGCCCCTGTCTGTCGATCGTGGACGCGGTCGACGGCTACGAACTGCCCGAGCAGGTCTACGCCCGGCCCGAGATCCAGCGGGTCACGGCCCTGGCCTGCAACGCCACCACGATCGTCAACGACCTCTACTCCTTCACCAAGGAACTCTCCGACCCCGACCACCTCAACCTGCCGCAGGTCGTCGCCGCCGAGGAGCGGCGCGGGCTGAAGGCGGCCTATCTGAGGTCCGTCGAGATCCACAACCGGATCATGGACGCCTTCGAGGAGGAGTCCGCGGCACTGTCCGCCGCCTCGCCCCTCGTCGAGCGCTACACCCAGGGTCTCGCCGCCTGGGTGGCCGGCAACCACGAGTGGCACGTGACCAACAGCCACCGCTACCACCTGCCCAACTACTGGTAAGAGTCCGGTCCCTGACGTTCTGTCAGACGCATCACGCTAGGAGTCACCGTTGACCACCACCGACGCCGGCATCACCGCACCACCGGTGCCGACCCAGTCCACGTACCAGAACCGTGTCGCGGACTACTGGAACGCCGAAGAGAACCCGGTCAACCTCGACCTCGGACAGCTCGACGACCTCTACCACCACCACTACGGGATCGGCGGGGCCGACGAGTCCGTGCTGGAGGAGCCCGACCCCGTCCGGCGCCGGGAGCGGCTCACCGCCGAACTGCACCGCCTGGAACACGCACAGGCCGAACTCCTCGCCTCCCATCTCGGTCAACTCTCCCCCGCCGACCGGGTGTTCGACGCCGGCTGCGGACGCGGCGGCGGCAGTGTGGTGGCGCATCTGCGCCACGGCTGCCGGGCCGACGGGGTCACGATCTCCGCCAAGCAGGCCGAGTTCGCCAACACCCAGGCGCGCAAGCGGGGCATCGACGACAAGGTGCGCTACCACCACCGCGACATGCTCGACACCGGCTTCCCGACGGGTGCGTTCTCCGCGTCGTGGAACAATGAGTCCACCATGTATGTGGAGTTGGACCTGCTGTTCGCCGAGCACGCGCGACTGCTGCGCCGCGGCGGACGCTATGTGGTGATCACCGGCTGCTACAACGACACCTACGGCCGGGCCTCGCGCGAGGTGTCCCTCATCAACGCCCACTACATCTGCGACATCCACCCCAGGTCGGAGTACTTCCGGGCGATGGCCCGCAACCGGCTGGTCCCCGTCCACGTCCAGGACCTCACCGCGGACACCATCCCCTACTGGGCGCTGCGCCAGCAGGCCGACCATCTGGTCACGGGCATCGAGGACACCTTCCTGTCCGCCTACCGCAACGGCAGCTTCCAGTATCTGCTGATCGCGGCCGACCGCGTCTGAGTCCCACCGCTCACCGCGGCGCAGTCGGGCGTCTTCCTCCTGCCGCCCGGCTGTGCTTGCCTGAGTGACCGTATTCCGGTGCCCGGGGCGGGAGTTGCCGTATGCGGAAGCCATGGACCGTGGGTGTGGTGCCGGCCGCAGTGCTCCTCGGCGCGTGCACGGATCCGGTGTCCGGGCCCCAGGTCGCGCCGCCGACCCCCTCCGTCTCCGTGTCCACCGCCGCACCACGACGGGCACCGGTGGTGAGGTCGGCGCCCCGTGTGCTGTATCTCGGGGACTCCCTCGCCATGGAGGCCCAGAACGTGCTCGGGCGGGAACTCCGCGGGACGCTGGACGCGACGTACACGAGCGCCCCGTACTCGGGGACCACGCCGTGCGACTACCTGGAAGGCACCGGGAAGGGTTCGCTGGTCCCGGACGGGCACAAGGCCGCCGCCCTGGTGCGTGCGCTGCGTCCGGACTTCGTGGTGCTCCAGTTCTGGGACAACGCCTGGGGCTACACGCCCTGCATGGACGGGATCACGTACGCCGCCGACCGGGAGACGTACTTCGACCGGTACACGGCCGACCTCAGGAAGCTGACCGCGCAGATCGCGACCGCCGGGGGTGCCGAACGACCCACGATCGTCTGGGTGTTGCAGGGGCCCGCCCCGATCGCCCCGGAGCGGGTCAAGGCCGTGAACGCGCTCTACGCGTCGCAGACCAGGTCTACGGGGGACCTCGTCGCCGACGCCGGCCGGACCGTGAGCCCGGCCGGAGCCCGCTACACCTGGACCCAGTACCTGCCCTGCACCGCCTACGAACACGCCCACCCGGACTACTGCACCCAGCCGTCCGCCGGTCGCACGGCTCTGCACCTCGACAAGGACCCTCTGCACTTCTGCCTGGCGCCGACGACCGCGACGCCCAGACCGTGCCCGGTCCCCTCCCCCGGCATTCTGCGGATCGCGAGGGAGATCACCCAGGTGATCGGCGCCCAAGCTCTGTCTCGATGAGCCGGTTGAGGTGCCGACGCGCGTCCTGCGTGCTCAACGGCGGTGCCTGGCGCAGCCGTTGCAGGGCGAGGCCGTCGGCGAGGGCGGCGAAGCGGACCGTGAAGCCGTCGAGGTCGTCGGAGCCGAACTCCCCGTCGGCGACGCCCCGTTCGGCCAGGGCGCGGATCTGCTGATGCCAGCTCTCGTAGCGACGGGCCTGACCGCCGCTGAACGCCTCATCGGTGCCCTGCTCACCCGCGTTCCAGTAGTCGAACCACATCCGCCAGTGCCGGTCGGTGTCCTCGGTGAACAGCGCGTCGACGAGCAGCCGCAGCGCCTCGGCCCCGCTCGTCGCCTGCTCGGCGGCCTCCCTCAACTCGGCGTAGTAGCGCTCGATGTGCAGCACCATCGCCTCGGAGAGGATCTCCTGCACACTGCCGAAGTGGTAGGTGACGGTACCGACGGAGACCCCGGCGGCGGCGGCCACGTCCCGTACGCCGACCGAGGCGTAGCCGCGTTCCGCTATCAGCGGGACGGCCGCCTCGACGATGAGCCGGCGGCGCACCTCGGTGGGCTGCCGGGTGCGGTCGGCGGCGGCGACGGCACGGCGGGGGGACTTCGCGGCCGGCTGGGGCTGCTTGGCGGCCGTCATCCCGACGTCCTCGGGGTGGTGCGGTGCCATGCGCGCTTGGCCACTGTCTCTCCGTTCGCCCGTGCTTCGACGCGACTGTCCATGACGAAGTCCGCGCCGGTGGCGCGCAGCTCCGTCCGCGTCATGATCTCAGCGTCCCACTCGTCCCCGCGCCGCAACCGGATCCGCCACTCCGACACGGCGTGCGCCGACAGCGGGTCGTCGCTCCGGATGCGGTACGTCTCCCGCGCGCTCTCCTCGTAGCGCAGCCCGTCCGGATACGTCCGCGAGCCCCCGTAGTTGGGGTCGACCTCCAGCGTCCACTCCCCCTTGGCCACATCGTGCGTGACCAGCCGCTCGGGCGTCGGCTCGGCGGGCCGGTCGTAGGTCACGTCGAGCGGGACCGCCTGTTCGGGCTCCTCGAAGCGGATCGACGGTTCCGATCCTCCTTCGCGCAGGGGCAGTTGTACGGCGCTCTCGGCGGGCACGACCCGCAACTCGCCGCGCTCGCCGTGCGGCCAGACCCACGGCCAGTAGGTGTCGGAGACGGCGAGCCGGATGCGGTGGCCGGGCGGGATCGCGTAGCCGATGCCGGTCAGCTCGAACTCGACGTCCTCGTACGTCCCAGGGGTCCACTCGACGGCCCGGTCCCGCCCGTGCCGGCTCAGCAGGTTGAGCACGCCACGGGTGACGAGCGTGGACGAGCCGTCCGGGGCGACATCGCAGAGGCGGGCGATGACGTGGGCGCGCGGGGTGGCGCTGTCGAGGCGGAGCCGGACGCGCGGTCGGCCGAGGATCTCGACGCGTGCGGTGAGCGGCTCGGAGTCGAAGCACACCGAACGGCCGTCCTCCTCCCGCTGGTCCGGCGGCAGGTCGCTCGCGTTGCCGAAGGGGAAGAAGCGCCCGGCGTCGAGGCCGGTGTGCTGCGGGGAGCGTACGAGAACCGGCGCCTCGCTCACGCCTAGGCGCCGTGAGTCCCAACTCACCTTCGGGCTAGGCCACTTGACGTCACCCACCCAACGGCCCGGCAGCACGTCGTACGACGTCGCCGGCGGGACCGGGTCGGTGATCCAGGCCCGCAGCAGGGGCTCCTCCATCGCTCCCGTGTCGATGCCCTTGAGGTGCTGGTCCCACCAGCGCAGGGTCTCCTGGAGGAAGCCGATCGCCGGGCCGGGCGGCAGTCCCCGGTCGGGGTACTGGTGCGACCACGGGCCGACGATCCCCCGGACGCGGTCCTCGGGCAGGTGCTCGACGAGCCGCAACACGGCGTCCCGGTAGGGGTCGTTCCAGCCGCCGACCGCGAGGACGGCCGCGTCGATCGCGGTGTAGTCCTCGCAGACACTGCCGTGCTTCCAGTACTCGTCGCGCTGTTGGTGCCCGAGCCAGGTGTGCAGGAAGGGTTCGAGGGCGTCGAGGCGTTCGCGCCACATCGGCAGCCAGCGGTCCGCGCCCACGTTCGCGGGGTCCGGCGGGCGGGAGGCGAAGGCGAGCATGGTGCCGGCCCAGGCCAGCATGTCGATGCCGAGGACGGCGCCGCCCGTGTAGTGGACGTCGTTGTCGTAGCGGTCGTCGGTCGAGCAGACGGTGACGATCGCCTGCAACGGCTCAGGGGCGAGGGCGGCGATCTGGAGCGCGTTGAAGCCGCCCCACGAGATGCCGAACATGCCGACCTTGCCCGTGCACCAGGGCTGCGCCGCAAGCCAGTTGACGACGTCGACACCGTCCGCGAGTTCCTGCGCGTCGTACTCGTCGCCGGGCAGGCCCTCGCTGTCGCCGTGCCCCCGGATGTCCACGCGCACGGAGGCGTAACCGTGTCCGGCGTACCAGGGGTGGCGCTGGGCGTCGCGGGGCGCGGTCCAGTCGCTCTTGCGGTAGGGGAGGTATTCGAGCAGCGCGGGCACCGGCTCCGACTCGGCGTCGTCGGGCCGCCAGACGCGTGCGTGCAGTCGGGTCCTTCCGTCCCGGGTGGGGATCCAGACGTCCTCGCGGACGACCCGGCGCTCGAACTGTTCGCGGTACCTCACGAAACTCCTTCCGCCACAGGGGCGTTGAGGGGGCGCCAGCGTCGGACGCGGTGGCCGTCGTCGCCCTGGTCGGTCCAGATGTCCTCGCCGTCCGCCGCGTCGGCCCAGTCGGCGGTGTCGTCGACGTAGGGCTGCGCGTCGGGGTCGGGTTCGAGGGCGGCTGCCATCAGTTGGCGGGTGTAGGGGTGCCGGGGGTCGGCGAACACCGCCTCCGTCGGGCCCTCTTCGACGACGACTCCGTGGCGCAGTACGACAACGCGGTCCGCGAGGCCCCGTACGACGGCCAGGTCGTGGCTGATGAACAGACAGGCCAGGTCACGCTCGCGCCGGAGGTCGTCGAGGAGGCGGAGTACGTCGGCCTGGACCGACACGTCCAGGGCGGTGGTGATCTCGTCGGCGATGAGCACGTCCGGCTCGCCCGCCAACGCACGTGCGATACCGATGCGTTGACGCTGACCGCCGGAGAGCTGCGCGGGCAGCCGGTCGGCGAGGGCGGGGTCGAGGCGCACGTCGGCGATGAGCTGTCGGGCCCGCTCGGCTGCCTCCGTGCGGTCGGGCACCGTGCCGAAGAAGCGCAGCGGGTGGCGGACCGCGTCGCCCACGGAGCGGCGGGGGTTGAGCGAGGTGTCGGCGTTCTGGAAGACGAGCTGTACCCGGCGGCGCAGGGACAGCGGCCGTTGCTGCGCCGGGCGGGCGAGGTCGCCGTCCGCGTGACGCATCGTGCCGCCGGACGGGGTGCGCAGTCCGGCCAGGGTCCAGGCGAGGGTGGACTTGCCGCTGCCCGACTCGCCGACGAGGGCGAGGACTTCGCCGCGCCGCACGTCGAAGGAGACGCCGTGCACGGCACGGGTGGTGCCGTAGTCGATGGTGACGTCCTGCGCGGAGACGGCCACCGGCGCGTCGGCGGGCACGTCGGCCTTGGGCCTGACCTCCCGCTCCCCCGCCTCGCCGACGACCGCGAGCCCCGCGTCGTCGAGGCGCGGCACGCTCGCCAACAGGCGCTTGGTGTACGGGTCCTGGGGCCGGGCGAACAACTGCCGGGTGGGCGCCGATTCGACCACCCGGCCGGAGCGCAGGACAGTCACCTCGTCGGCCATGTGGGCGACGACCCCGAGGTCGTGGCTCACCAGCACGGCGGCGAGGCCGAGTTCGTCGCGCAGGGCGGCGATCAGGTCGAGGACGCCGCGCTGGGTGATGACGTCCAGGCCGGTCGTGGGCTCGTCGAGGACCAGGACCTTGGGCCGGGCCGCGATGGCCATGGCGATGGCGACGCGCTGCTGCTGTCCGCCGGACAGTTCGTGCGGATAGCGCCGGGCCAGGTCGGCGGGGTTCGGCAGCCGGACCTGTTCGAGGAGTTCCGTGACGGGCACCTCTCCGCCCGCCTCGGCGATCTGCCGTCCGATACGCATGGAGGGGGTGAGGGCGTGGCCGGCGTTCTGGCCGACCATGGCGACCGTGCCGCCGCGCAGTCCTCGCAACTCCCGTGCGGGCAGGGCGAAGACGTCGGCGTCGGCCACCTGGACCGAGCCCCCGGTGATCCGCGATCCGTGGCGCAGATGCCCGAGGAGGGTCGCGGCGACGGTGGACTTGCCGCTGCCGGATTCGCCCACCAGGGCATGCGTCCGCCCCTCGGCGACGTCCAGCGACACCTCGTGCACGACAGGTACGTCCCGGCCGCCCGAACGGTAGGCCACGGAGAGGGAGTTGACGGAAACGATCGAGGCCATCAGGAGCCCTCCCTGATCCGGTCGACGCCCCACGCCTTGGACAGGCCGTCGGCCGCGAGGTTGAGCCCGACCACGAGGGTGGCCAGGGCGATGATGGGCGCGAGGCTCGCCATCGGGACGACGGTGATGGCGGTGCGGTTCTCGGCAACCATCAGGCCCCAGTCGGGAGTTGGCGGGTCGGCGCCGAAGCCGAGGAAGGACAGCGAGGAGATCAGCAGCACGACCCACGAGGCCCGCATGGCGAACTCCACGCACACCACGTCCGTGATGTTCGGCAGGATCTCCCGGCGCAGGATCGACCAGGTGCTCTCGCCCCGGGCGCGGGCAGCGGTGACGTAGTCGGCGGGGACGACCGCGAGGGCGGCGCCGCGCACGACGCGGACGACCTGCGGGACGTAGACGATCGCGACGGCCAGGACGATGACCGCCGGGCCGGTGCCGAGGGCGGTGACCACGACGAGCAGGGCCAGGACCGAGGGGATCGACAGGATCGCGTCCAGGACGCGGCCCAGTACGTCGTCGAACCAGCCGCCGCGCAGTGCCGCCGCGCAGCCGATGACCGTGCCGAGAGCGACGGTCAGCAGGGTGGCGGCGACGGAGACGCCGAGTGCGTACCGGCCGCCGTAGAGGACGCGGGCGAGGACGTCGCGACCGTACTGGTCGGTGCCGGCCCAGTGCGACCAACTCGGGCCGAGGAGCGCGTGGTCGGCGTCGTTGGCGATGGGGTCGTAGGAGGTGAGGAGGGGCGCGAGCAGGGCGATCAGGACGTGGACGGCGACGATCGCGAGGCCGACGAGCGCGGTGCGGGAGCTGCTCAGGGTGCGCCAGGCACGGGTACCGCGTGCGGCCATGGTCGGGGCGGTGGCGAGCGTGGTCATCGGGTCCTCCCTCGGGTGCGGAGCCTGGGGTTGAGGGCCATGGTGGCCAGGTCGGCGGCGAAGTTGCAGACGACGTAGACGACCGCGCTGATCAGGGCGACGGCCTGGATGGTGGGCAGGTCGCGGTTCTGTACGGAGGAGAGCATCAGCTTGCCGATGCCCGGGTAGTTGAAGACGTTCTCGACCACCGCGACCCCGCCGACCAGCCACGCCACGTTGAGCGCGATGACGTGCAGGGTGGGCAACAGGGCGCTGGGCAGGGCGTGCCGGGTGACGACCCGCCAGGTGGAGAGGCCCTTGAGGCGGGCGGTGGTGACGTACTCGGTGGCCATCACGTCGATGACCGAGGTGCGGGCCATGCGGACGATGTACGCGGCCATCACCACCGCGAGCGCGAGGGCGGGAAGCCATACGGCGGGCAGGAGTTGGCCGACGGTGGCGTCCGGGCCGTAGAGGACGACGGCGGGGAACCACGGGAGGGCGACCGAGAAGCACAGGACGAGGACGGTGGCGACGACGAACTCGGGGACGCTCATGCCGACGAGGCTGACGGTGGAGATGAGGTGGTCGGGCCAGCGGTCGCGGTAGAGGCCCGCGAGGATGCCGAGGACGATCGAGCCGGTGACCGCGAAGAGGACCGTGATGACCGCTATCAGCGCGGAGTTGCCGAGGTACATGGACACTTCGCCGCCGACTGCCTTGCCGGAGACGAGGGAGGTGCCGAAGTCGCCGTGGAGGGCGCCGCCCACCCAGTCGAAGTAGCGCTCCCAGGCGGGCTTGTCGAGTTTCAGTTTCTCGCGCAGGGCGGCCACGGCGTCCGGGGTCGCGTCCTTGCCCAGGATCTGGGTGGCGACGTCGCCGGGCAGGGCCTGGACGGCGAGGAAGACGAGGATGGAGGAGAGGAAGAGGGTGCCAACTGCCGCTGCTATGCGGCGGGTTATGAAGGAGAGCATGGTCAGGCTCCCTTCAGGCCGATGTTGAGGTAGTCGAACTCGAAGCCGTGCTCGGCGTATCCGCGTACCTTGCGGGAGATGCCGACGAGCCGGTCGGCGAACATCGGGGTCATCGCCCCGCCCTTCTCGATCACCAACGTCTGCGCCTCGCCGTAGAGTTCGCGCCTCTTGGTGTCGTCGATCTCGGCGCGGGCCCGGTCGAGGACCGCGTCGAAGTCCTTGTCGGACCAGGCGGTCTCGTTGTAGGAGGAGCCGCTGCGGAAGATCTGGGTGAAGAGCTGGTCGACGGGCCGGCCCGTGAACCAGTAGGTGGCCATCAGCGGCTTCTTCATCCAGATCTGCGTGTAATAGGAGTCCGCGGAGGCCGTCTTGACCTTGATGCGGATACCGGCCCGCTTCGCCGAGTCCTGGTAGGCGAGCGCCATCGGCGTGAAGAGCGGGTCGTAGGACGAGGTGTGGAGGTCCATCGCCAGGCCCTCGTGGCCCGCCTGCTTGAGCAGGTACTTCGCCTGTTCCGGGTCGTGCTTCGGGTGCGCGGTGATGTGGGCCGGGTCGCTGGGTGGCACCGGGTTGTCCCAGCCCGCCGTGCCCGCTCCCTGGAGGGCGACCTTCACGACGTGCTCGGGGTCGTAGGCGAGCTTCATCGCCTGGCGGACGCGGACGTCGGTGAAGGGCTTCTCGGTGGTGAGCATCGGGAGGACGTACCACTGGGCGTTCTTCACGCGGGCGATGGTCGCGCGGTCCGAGGCGGCGACCACGCGGGCGGTCGCGAAGTCGAGGTTGGTCTGCGAGAGCAGGTCAACCTGCCCTGCCAGCAAGGCGTTCGAGCGGGCCGACATGTCGGCGACCGAGTAGAAGGCGATCGCGTCGAGGACGGGGCGGCCCGCCCAGTGGTCGGCGTACGCGGTGACGCGGCCGGGGCCCGCCGGTGCGAACGACTCCAGCTTGAAGGGGCCGGTGCCGATGCCGGTGCGGCCGATGGACTTCGCGCTGCCGTCGGGGACGACGTAGCAGTTGTAGTGCGTCAGCAGGCTGGGGAACTCGGCATTCGGCGTCTTCAGCGGGACGACGAGGGTGTGGGCGTCGGGTGTGCCCAGCTTCGCCGGGTCGATGAGCGGGGCGAGGACCGCGGCCTGCGGGGACGCCGTCGCCTTGTCGAGGATGTGGCGGAGCGTGTAGGCGGCGTCGGCGGAGGTGAAGGCGCGGCCGTTGTGGAAGGCGACGCCCTTGCGGAGGCGGAAGGTCCAGGTGCGGGCCTTGGCGTCGGTCTCCCAGGACTCGGCGAGGTCGGGGGCGAGGTCGCCGTCCGGGCCGATGCGGACGAGCCGGTTGTACAGGGCGCCCAGGTACTCGTAGGCGGACAGCGAGCTCGCCGGGTCGAGGGTCTCGGCGTCGGAGGCGGGCGGCCGGGCGATGCGCAGGGTGCCGCCGCGGTCGGGGGCGCCTTTCGCGGCGGCGGCCGGCAGGACGGGGGCGGCCTCCGCCCCGGTACAGCCGGTCAGCAGCCAGGACCCGCCGAGTGCCGCCGCCGAGGCGAGGCCCGCGGTGAGCACCGACCGGCGGCCCGGGTGGTGGATGTCGGACATGTACCGACCGTCCTTGTCGCTATTCGTTCAGCTATTCGTTCAGCGGAACGATTGAGTGAAGTGCGTGAACGATAACGAGGGGATGGTTTCCCGCCAACCCTTTGGGCGCGGAAATTAACGTCCGAAACGCACTGGTTACGCGGAGGCGTCGCGCAGGGGGCGCGGGGACGGACCGTGCGGTCGCTCCGGGGCGGTCGCTCAGCCGGTGGTCTCGCGGGCCCAGGGCAGCAGCGCCCGCTCCGCGAGGACGACGGCGTAGAAGAGCAGCACGCTCATGGCGCTGAGCAGGGCCATCGCGGCGAACGCGAGGGGGGTGTCGGCGTTGCCGCCGGAGGCCACGATGACGTAGCCGAGGCCCTGGTCGCCGCCCGCGAACTCGCCGACGACCGCGCCGACGACGGCCAGGGTGACGCCGATGCGCAGGCCGACGAAGACCTGGGGCAGGGCCCAGGGCATGCGGAGCTTGCGGTAGGTCTGCCAGCGGGACGCGGTGCGGGAGTGGGCCAGCTCGGTCAGTTCCAGCGGGACGGACGTCAGTCCCGCCATCGTCGAGACGACCACGGGGAACCAGGCGAGCAGCGCCACCATGAAGACTTTCGGGGCCGTCCCGAAGCCGAGCCAGACCACGAGGAGCGGGGCCACCGCGATCTTCGGTACGGCGTTGACGGCGACCAGGAGCGGCATGATCGCGCGCTCCACGCCCCGGGACGCGGTGAGCAGGACGCCGGTCGCGAGTCCCGCGCCCACTGCGAGGCCGAAGCCGACGGCCGTCTCGGTGAACGTCTGCCAGCTCTGCCGGAGCAGATAGCCGGGCAGCCGGCCGAAGGCGTGGACGACGTCGGGCGGCGAGGGCAGCAGGAACGGCCGGATGTCGAAGGCGAGGGTGATCAGCCACCAGCCGGCGAGCGCGCGCCCGGCCGCGAGGACCGGCGGTCCTGCCGACAGGACACGCCTCACGCCGGGACTCCGCGCTGCCAGAACGCGTTTCACGCCGGGGCCTGCGCTGACGGGACGCGTCTCACGCCGGAAGCCCGCGCGGACGGGACGCGTCTCACCCCGGAGGCCCGCAATGCCCGGACGCAACTCACGCCGGAGGCCCGCGCGGACGGGACGCGTCTCACGTCGGGGGCCTGCGGCCGATGGTCGAGTAGGTGAAGTGGCCGCGCACCACGAGCCGCGGGTCGGTCACCAGCCGGTCCAGCTCGTCGAGTTGGGCCTCGGTCATGCCCGCCGCGAGGAACTCCCCCCGGGTCTGCGCGATGTTCCCGGCGATGAGCAGCGCACCCGCGGTGCCGCCCGGCCAGGACCGGGAGTGGATCACGGTGTCCACGTCGGTCAGGCCCGCCTCCAGCATGGCGGCGGGCACCCGGCCGGCCCAGGTGGGGTCGTTGCCGTGGGCGGGCAGGTAGGTGCTGTAGGGGAACACGACGACGTGTTTCGACCTGGCCTGCACGGTGGCCTTCTCGACGGTGGGGCGGCCGATGAGGAACGTGCTGAGCGCGTCGGCCTTTCCGCCGGCGAGGGCCGGGCCCAACTGGACGGGCTGGACGGCGATCCAGCGGATCTTCGCGGTGTCGATGCCGGCGAGCTTGGCGTAGCCGGGGAAGAGCAGTTGGTTCACGGAGTTGGCGGCGGCCGCGATCCGTTTGCCCTCCAGGTCCTTCGGGGTGGTGATGCCCGAGCCCTGCATCGCCATGATGGAGACGAGGGTGCGCTGGTGGACGGCGAGCACGGCGCGGAAGTCGCGATAGGCCGTGGAGTTCTCGGCACCGGCGGAAATCATCGCGCCCGTCAGGTCGAGGCTGGTGAAATGCGCTTTCCCGGCGGCGAGGGCCTTGAGGTCTCCCCGGTGGCCTTTCCGGTGGCCTTTCCGAGTTCGATCCGCACAGCGATTCCGGCGTCCCGGAAATAGCCCTTCTGCTCGGCCACCCAGGCGAAGGCGTCCCGTCCCGCCGCACCGAAGGCGGTGACGTAGGTGAGCTGGTCCTTTGCCGAACTCGTGCTCTTGGAGGAGGAGTTGGAGTCCCATTCCAGCGCCTGGCGCTGCTGCCCTGGCGGTCGGTGCTGGACAATGTGCTGCTGCCTGCGGAGGTCTCCGGCGAGCGGAGCAACGGCGCACGGAAACAGGCGCTGGAGCTGATCGGGACGATGGGCCTCGACGGCTTCCAGGGACGGCTGCCGCACGAGCTGTCCGGCGGGATGCAGCAGCGGGTGGCGCTGTGCCGCTCCCTCATGCGGCGGCCCCGGGTGCTGCTCATGGACGAGCCGTTCTCGGCGCTCGACGCGCTCACCCGGGACGAGTTGTGCGCCGAGTTGCAGCGGACGCACCGTGCGCATCCGTCCACCGTCGTCCTTGTCACGCACTCGGTGGACGAGGCGGTCCTGCTCGCCGACCGGGTGATCGTCCTCACGCCCCGGCCCGGCCGGATCCGTACGGTCCTCGACATCACGCTGCCCCGCCCGCGCACCCGCGCCGAGGCCGGCCAGGCGGAGCAACTGGCCCGGCGGGCGGCCGAGTTGCATGCGCTGCTGCTGGACAGCGAGAGCTGATCCCGGCCGCCCCGCCCGGTCCGTCCGTCACTCCCCCGCGAAGGCCTTCTCCAGCGCGGCGAGGTCGAACTTGCCCATCGCCATGAACGACTCCGTCGCCCGGGCGACCTTCGCCGGGTCCGGGTCGGTGATCATGTCGATGAGGCGGGTGGGGACGACCTGCCAGGACAGGCCGTACTTGTCCTTGAGCCAGCCGCAGGGGCCGGGCTCGCCGCCCTCGGTGAGCTTGGCCCAGTAGTAGTCGATGTCCTCCTGGTTCTCGCACGGGATCTGGAAGGAGACCGCCTCGGTGAACTTGAACATCGGGCCGCCGTTCAGCGCGACGAACTTCTGTCCGAAGGCCGTGAACTCGACGGTGAGCACCGAGCCCGCCGGTTGCGGGGCGCCCTCGCCGTAGTGGGTGACGCGGCCGATGCTGGAGTTCTTGAAGATCGACACGTAGAGGTGGGCGGCTTCCTCGGCCTTGCCGTCGAACCAGAGACACGTGGTGAATCCGTCGGTGGGTGCGTCGGTGGTCATGAGCTCCTCCAGGGGCTCCAGGGGGCATCGAACACGGTCATCTGTATCGACCCTCGCCCGGCCCGAAACTCATCGGTCGTACGGCCGAATATTCCGGGTGGCCGTTCCGCCGCCCCGAACTAGGCTCGGACTCCATGACGAATCCGCAGGCTGACAGCGTCCACCCCTTCCGTATCGACATCCCGCAGGCCGACCTCGACGACCTGCACGCCCGCCTCGACCGCACCCGCTGGCCCGACGAGCTGCCCGGCACGGGCTGGGCGTACGGCGTGCCGGCCGGCTATCTGCGGGAGCTGGTGGGGTACTGGCGGCACACGTACGACTGGCGGGCGGCCGAGGCCGAGCTGAACGCGTGGCCGCAGTTCACGACCGTCATCGACGGGTCGAAGGTCCACTTCGCGCACATCCGCTCCCCCGAGCCGGACGCCACCCCGCTGGTTCTCACCCACGGCTGGCCGGGCTCGATCGTCGAATTCCGCGACGTCGTGGGCCTGTTGACCGATCCGGCGGCCCACGGCGGCGATCCGGCCGACGCCTTCCACGTGGTCGTGCCCAGCGTCCCCGGCTTCGGGCTGTCCGGGCCGCCGGCCGACACCGGCTGGGAGGCGGGCCGGATCGCCGACGCCTGGGCCGAGCTGATGACCCGGCTGGGCTACGAGCGGTTCGGCGCGCAGGGCGGCGACTGGGGCTCGGCGATCTCCCGCGAGCTGGGCCGCGCCCACCCCGACCGGGTCATCGGCGTCCACCTCAACCTGCTGCCGGGCGCGCAGGCCCTCACCGAGCCCACCGCCGAGGAACTGTCCGCGCTCGGCCCCGAGGAGCGGGCGGACGCCCTGGAGTCCTGGCGCCGCTGGACCGCCTGGTCGCGCGAGGGCACCGGATACGCCGTCCTGCACGCCACCCGCCCGCAGACCCTGGCGTACGGCCTCACGGACTCCCCGGTCGGTCAACTCGCCTGGATCGTCGAGAAGTTCAGGGAGTGGACGGACTCGGCGGAACTGCCCGAGGAGGCCGTGGACCGGGACCGGCTGCTCACCAATGTGATGCTGTACTGGCTGACGGGGACGGCCGGTTCGGCCGCCCGCATCTACTACGAGCGGGCCCACGCCACCGGCGCCCGGGCCGCCGCGCCCACCCTCCCGTCCACCGTCCCCACCGCGCTCGCCGTCTTCCCGGCCGAGATCCAGATCCCGCTCCGTCACAAGGCCGAGCGCACCGAGAACATCGTGCGCTGGACCAAGCTCCACCGGGGCGGCCAT
The DNA here is from genome assembly GCF_044766845.1 of Streptomyces sp. NPDC101776. Classification (NCBI taxonomy): domain Bacteria; kingdom Bacillati; phylum Actinomycetota; class Actinomycetes; order Kitasatosporales; family Streptomycetaceae; genus Streptomyces; species Streptomyces sp. NPDC101776. The sequence goes on from NZ_JBIWMV010000003.1 coordinate 22,780, forward strand.
TTCGCCGCGATGGAGGAACCGGACCTGCTGGCCGAGGACGTACGGGCGTTCTTCCGGCAGCTCCGCGAGAAGGGCACCGAGTGACCGCTCCGCACTCTCTGCTTGCGGCGAATCTGCTACGGGCCTAGAAACCCGCAGTTCGGACGTCTGTCGGCCGACAGTGGAGACACCACAGCGCCTCGACAAGGAGGACCGATGTCTCCACTCACCGCCGGTCTCGCCCGGCCCCTCATGCCACGCGCCGAGGAGGGCGACACCCCGTCGTCCCGCTTCGACGACCACCTCGCCGCCCAACTGCTCGGGCAGCGGATCGTCTTCCTCGGCACCCAGGTCGACGAGGTCTCCGCGAACCGGGTCTGCGCCCAGTTGCTGCTCCTGTCCGCGGAGGACCCGCGCACGGACATCAGCCTGTACATCAACAGCCCGGGCGGCTCGGTCACGGCGGGCCTCGCCATCTACGACACGATGCAGCTGATCCCGAACGACGTCTCGACGCTGACGATGGGCTTCGCCGCCAGCATGGGCCAGTTCCTGCTCAGCGTCGGCACCCACGGCAAGCGCTACGCCCTCCCGCACGCCCGGGTCATGATGCACCAGCCGTCGGCGGGCATCGGCGGCACCACCGCCGACATCGAGATCCAGGCGCAGAACCTGGACCACACGAAGAGGACCATCGAACGCCTCACCGCCCAGCACACCGGCCAGACCGAGGAGACCGTCTCCCGCGACGGCGACCGCGACCGCTGGTTCACGGCGGAACAGGCCAAGGAGTACGGCATGGTGGACCGGGTCGTCGCCTCACTGGCCGACGTCCGCCCGGCCGCCTCGAAGCGACGGATGGGACTCTGACATGGGGACGTACACGATTCCGAACGTCGTCGAGCGGACCCCGCAGGGCGAGCGCTCCTACGACGTGTTCAGCCGGCTGCTCTCGGAGCGGATCATCTTCCTCGGCACCGACATCGACGACGGCGTCGCCAACGTCGTCATCGCGCAACTCCTCCATCTGGAGTCGTCGGCCCCGGAGCGCGAACTCGCGATCTACATCAACTCGCCCGGTGGATCGTTCACTTCACTCATGGCGATCTACGACACCATGACGTACGTCCAGGCCCCGATCTCGACGTTCTGCGTCGGCCAGGCCGCCTCGACGGCGGCCGTGCTGCTGGCCGGCGGCGATCCCGGACGGCGGTTCGTCCTGGAGCACGCGCGCGTGCTGCTCGGCCAGCCGGCCAGCGGCGGACAGCGCGGCATGGTCTCCGACCTCGCCCTCCAGGCGAAGGAGATGGTGCGGATCCGCTCCCAGGTGGAGGAGGTGCTGTCCCGGCACACCCACCACGACATCGCCACCCTGCGCGCCGACATGGACCGCGACAAGGTGTTCACCGCCCAGGAGGCCGTGGCGTACGGACTGGCCGACGAGGTGGTCAGCCGACGCCTCGGCCCGATCTGAGCGTCCGTCAGGCAGCCACCAGGCACAGCCCGTTGTACGGCGAACTCGCCCTGCCCTGACGCCTGGCGCGGTGCTGGGTGAGTTCGCTGTGGGCCAGCGACAGCAGGTCGCCGAGGTCCAGACCGAGGGCATGGGCGGCAGCCGCGATGACCTCCGAGGAGGCCTCCTTGCGGCCCCGCTCCACCTCCGAGAGATACGGCATGGAGATCCGGGCGGCGTCGGCCACATCCTTCAACGTCCGCTCCTGAGCGAGGCGTTCGCGTCGTAGGACGTCACCGACCAGGTCCCGCCACAGGGGTTCCTTGGGCGCGGGAACCCTCGGCTCCGGCAGGTGAGGGGCCGGCTCGTGCGGGCGCAGCGGAATCACGCGGGCTTGGTTCGGCGCTTGGTTGCTCACCCCCTCAGACTAAAAGCCTTGGACGTGAGGGCAAGGGATCAGCATTCTGCCCTGGGGGGAATCGCCGAAGCGAAGGGTACGAGAACGGTGCTGCGCGACACGTTCGACCGGGCGGCCGAGCGCTACGACCGGGCCCGCCCCCGGTATCCGCGCCCCCTGGTCGACGAACTGGCCCGGGTGGCCGGCCTCGGCCCGGACAGCCGGGTCCTGGAGATCGCCCCCGGGACGGGTCAACTCACCGTCCCGCTGGCCGAGTTCGGCTGCCGGCTGACCGCCGTAGAGCTGGGTCCTTCGACGGCGGCGGTGGCCCGTCGCAATCTGAGCGCGTTCCCGCGGGTGGAGGTGGAGGTCGCGGACTTCGAGCTGTGGCGGCCGCCGGACGAGCCGTTCGACCTGACGGTGATCGCGACGGCGTACCACTGGCTCGATCCCCTGACGCGGGTGGCGAAGGTGGCGCGCACCCTGCGCCCCGGCGGGACGTTCGCGGTCGTCACCACCCATCATGTGGCGGGCGGCACCCAGGACTTCTTCGACCGGATGCAGCGCTGCTACGAACGCTGGGACCCGGCCACCCCGCCCGGTCTGCGGAGTCCCACCGAGGACGGGACGGCGACGGACACCGGGGAGTTGGAGCACTCCGCGCACTTCGAGGACGTCACGGTGTGGCGCGGTGCGCGGGAGATCACGTACACGACCGACGAGTACCTGGACGTCCTGCTGACGTACTCGGGCCATCTCGCCATGGACGAACCCTCGCGCCAGGGCCTCCTGGCCTGCCTCCGCGAGCTGCTGGAGACCCGGCACGGCGGCCGGGTCACCAAGCGGTACCTGCACGAGCTGATCACGGCCACCCGGACCGGGGCGTGACCTGGCAGGACGGCTCTCAGCAGTCCCCGCCGCTCAGCTGCATCGTGGCGCGCACCCGCTTGCCGACCGGCACCCGTTCGACGCTCACCAGCGCGGCCAGGGCGTGCACGATCTCCAGGCCGTGCCGACCGATGCGCTCGGGGTCCCGGGCGAAGAGCCGGGGCAGGGCCACGCTGCTGTCGCACACGGACACCGTCACCGAGGAGTCCGTGCCCTCCAGTTCAAGGATGTACGGCCCGTTGCTGTGCCGGTCCGCGTTGGTGACCAACTCGCTGACCACCAGCAGCAGTTCACCCTCGGACCGGTCGTCGATCGTGGCGCACCACTCGGTTCTGAGCTGTTCCAGGAACTGGTGCGTGAAGTGCCGGGCCGCTGAGATGCAGCCCGGCTCCCCGGTGTAGTGCGCCGCCCGCCGCAGCGGTTCCACGGGCACGTCGAAACGAGTCGATATCACTGCCCCGTCCCGGTGATCGATCATGCGTGTCTCTCTCGAAGGCGGCTCTGCCGGTCGCTGTCGTACCAGTGCTCGTACCCAGCCCCACGCCCGACAGTCCCCCCGATCAGAGTGACGGTGAACTCGTCACCGACGAAACCGGCGCGCTGACGGTGGACGCCGACCTCGACGCGGAGCTCGTGGTCGTGTCCGAGGCGACGGATTCGGGAGCGGACGACGCCGACGAGGCGGCCGACGACTCCGTGGAGGGCGTGTCGGGAACCAGTTGTCCGGCGGACGGGGAGGACGGCGACTCCGAGTCCGGGGACTTCGAGCCCGGGGACTCCGAGGAGGGCGAGGAGGGAGACGACGGCACGCTCGACGACGGCGGGCACGGGCTCGTGGACGTACCGGGCCTGTCCGGCTTGCCCGGCTCGGGGGAGGCCGAGGAGGCGCACGGCGACGGCGAGTTGGAGGACGGCGAGGTCGGCGGGGACACGGTCACCGAGGGGCTGGCCGGGTTCACCGGCGGCGGGGTCTTGTGGTCGTGCCGCCCCGTGTCGCCGTGGTGCCGGCCGAACCAGTCGCCGCGGTGGGGGTCGTACATCACGAAGATGTTGATGACCTGCGGTGCGGGGGTGACCACGACGACGTTCTGCGGCCGGTACGACGACCAGGTGTCGCCCGTCCGCTTCGGGGTGGACTGCTGGGCGACGGGCGGCGACAGCGGGTTGCCGCAGGCGCAGCGCACGCGGGGCACGCCGTGGTTGTCGACGAGGACGGCGGTGCCGGCCTGGAGGACGGCCTGGTAGCTGGTGGCCGCGCCGTCGCGGTAGCCGTGGTTGGTGACGCGGGTGTCCATGCGGAGCTGTACGGGGGTGAGCGAGCGCAGATAGGCGGGCACTCCGGCGGGCTGGACGCCGACGACGGACGCGAACGCCTGGTTCTTGGCCGGCGCCGCCTTCAGCGCCTTGATCTGCTTCTCCACGTCACAGCTGGAGACGTTCCGGGTGCCGCCGTAGAGGCCGGGGGCGCCGCCGTCGACACCGCGCACGGCGTTCGCCGGTTCGGAGGCGGTGGGCGAGGCGGAGACGGGCGGGGCCGAGTCCTCGGTCGCGGTGGACTCCGTGAAGGGGTCGGGTCCGGTCTTGGCCGCGGCCTGGAGGAAGACCTCGCCCTTGCTCGCCGTATTGCCGGAACCGCCGTCGGAACGCGTGAAGACGAGAGCCAGGACGACGGCGGCCACCACGGCGGTCGTGAGGATCGCGACCCGTGGCGCGGACTTCCACCAGGGCCGGTGCGGCTCCGGCGCTCCGGCACCGCCGCCGCCCGAAGGCTGCGAGGGCGGGCCCGAAGGCGGCTGGGAGGGTCCCGACAGCGGGCCGGAGGGCGGTCCGGTGGGGCGGCCTGAAGACGGAGGTTCGACGCTCACGAGCTCTTCTTCCCGACGCGGCTCAAGCGGCATCGACGTCCATGAGGGCGATTTATGCCGCTTCATCCAGAACTATCCCATTGTGTGCTCCGGCCCCGGTCCGTCCGCAAGCCGACGCGGACGGCCCTCCCGGCGGGCGCGCTTCCCGGGCGCTGCTTAGCGTGGCAGCGTGACCCCCCGAACCCCCTCTGACCAGGCAGTCGCCCGCCATGGCTGGGTCCAGGCCCTCGGCACGGTACTGGCCGGGCTGCTCTCCATGGGCGTGGTCGCCGCGCTGGGCCTGTGGGCGGCGGGCGCGGCGGACCTCCCCGACGGCGCGTTCCCCCGGGTCGTCACGGCCACGGTGGTGACGGCCGTCGGCGGCACCGTGAAACTCGCCGGGAACGCCGGCTCCCTGGCCGACACCAAGGCGGGCCTGACCGTCATCCCCCTCTCGGTGACTCTGACCGGCGCCCTGACGACCGCGACGGCTTTCCTACGACCCCTGCGGCACCGCGCGGTCGCCTCGGCGACGGAACTGGCCGGCTGGGCCGCCCGCATCGCCGCCCTCTGGCTGCTCGGCCTGATCGGACTGGCCCTCGGCGCCCGCCAGAAGTTCTCGGTCTCCCTGGGCACCGGAACGCTGGGCGACATCGGCGATCTGCTCGGCGCCTCCCCCGAGGTCGGCTTCGAGGCGGACGTACCGCAGACGGTCCTGTTCGGTCTGCTGTGGCTGGCGGGGGTGCTGGTACTGGCCCTCCTGGTGTCCCCCGGCGCACCCCTCCCCGCCCGTCTCCTCCGCTTCCACGCGTCGGTACGCCCGGCCGCGTACGCCGTGGTGGCCCTGCTCCTGGCCTACGTCGCGCTCGGCGTCGTCGTGGCCCTCGCCACGGCGGCGACCCGCGGCAACGTCACCCAGACCTTCGCCCTGATCCTGCTCGGCATGCCGAACCTGGTCTGGCTCACCCTCACGATCGGCCTGGGCGCCACCTGGAACGGCCGGGTCGACGGCCCCTTCGGCCTGCCCATGCCCCACCTGCTGGACGAGGTCCTGCGCACCCCCGACATCTCCACCCTGAACCTGAACTCGATCGGCGCCTACGACGGCAGGGTGTGGTGGCTCCTGGTGGCCAACGCGGTCCTGCTCCTGTCCGCCGCGTTCCTGATGGCGGCCCGCTCACCGTCCCGCGTCCGCGCCTGGCAGCACGCCGTCCACCTCGCGATCGCCTTCGCCCTCGCGGTCCTCATGATCTGCCTCGTCGGACGAATCTCCGCGCACTACGGCCTCTCCCTCCTCGGCATCGGCGACGTGGGCGGCGGCCTGTCCGGCGACCTGTTCCTGAAGCCGGAGTTGTGGTCGGCGGTGGGGTTGGCGGCGCTGTGGGGATTGGTCGCGGGCTTCCTGGGCGCGCTGTTGGCGAAGCCGGTCCACCGCCGCGGCGCGATCGAAATTCCCGAGCAGTCGCAACGCCCGTCATGAGAGTGTGCGCCCACCCGACGGAAGGGCAGCCATGACATTGCCTCTCGAAGACCGCCTGGCCATAACGGAGTTGATCGCCCTGCACGGCCACGTGTTCGACGAGGGCGAACTCGACCGCGCCGCCGAGGTGTTCACCCCGGACGTCGAGTACGACCTCACCGACTTCGGCCGGGGCACACTCACCGGCCTACCCCAACTCGTCGAAGCGACCCTCGCGTTGGGCACCGCGAACCCTGTCGCGCATCACGTCACCAACGTGGTGATCGAGGAGCCGACGGAGGGGCAGGTCCGGGTCAGATCAAAGGGACTGGGCATCGGAACAGACGGCTCGTGCGGATCGGTGACATATGTCGACACGGTGGTGCGGGTCGGGCCGGGTTGGCGAATCTCCCGGCGCAAGGTGTCAGCCCGGCGGATCCCTCTGACGCCGGGAAGCTGAGCGCCCCTTCAGGGGCGCGGGGCTGTATCGATCTGCGGCTCCGCCGCATGGGCGCGACCAGCCCCCACCGACCCGCAGTCGATGAACAACCTGTCTCAGGTCCTCCTCCTGAAAACCGGCTCAGCCCACCCCGGCGGCGCAACCACCCGCACACCCACCACCTCAGTCGCCGGATGCCCCGAGACAACACCACCCCGCAACTCCGTGACAAAGGCAAGGCACGACTCGTACCGATCATCAGGACTCTTCGCCAACGCCTTCGCGAACACCCCGTCGACATGCCCCGGCAAATCCCCCCGATCCCCACTGACCGCCGGAGGCACGTCGTACTGGTGCGCCCACAACAGCGCCATGTCGTCGTCACGACGAAACGGCGGCCGCCCCGCCAGACTCTCGTAGACGACACACGCCAGCCCGTACACATCGCACCGCCCGTCAACCGGCCGCCCCGAGATCTGCTCAGGAGCCACATAGTCGAGCGTGCCGACGAACTGCCCCACCGTCGTGAACCCGGTCAGCGACAGCGACTTCTTCGTCAGCCCGAAGTCGGTGAGATACACGTGCTCGGGATGGTCGCTGTCGGTACCCCGGGCCACGAGGATGTTGCCGGGTTTCACGTCCCGGTGGACGAGCCCGTGTTCATGGGCCGCGTCCAGCGCGGACGCGACCTGCGTGGCGATGCGCACCGCCGTCGGAAGCTCCAACGGCCCTTCCCGGTCCAGGAGATGACGCAGATCGCTGCCGGAGACATAGCGCATCGCGATGTACAGCACGCCGTCCGTCTCCCCCGCCTCGAAGACGGGCACGATGTGCGGATGGTCGATCGCGGCGGCGACCCGGGACTCGTGGGTGAAGCGTTTGCGGAAGGTGTCGTTGCGGGCGAGTTCGGGGGCGAGCAGCTTGAGGGCGACCGTGCGGTCCAGGCGCAGATCGTGGGCGCGGTAGACGACGGCCATGCCGCCGCGGCCGATCTCGTCCTCGATGCGGTACCCGGCGATCTGCTGCCCGATCAGCTCGGAGGGGCGGCCGGAGAAGAGGCTCGCGTCACGGGCCATCGGAGCCCACGATCTGGGTGGGGGCGTGCCCGGGGTCGGCCGGTTCGGCGCGGGGGCCGTCGTCCGAGGCGTAGGTGCTGAGCCGGGTGCCGTCGCCGTACACCCAGCGCTCGTGGTCGGCGTCGTAGAGCCAGACGGATTCGCCGTCGACGACCACCCCGATCCGCAGGCCCTTGGTGCGGGCCTCGAAGGTCGCGCCGTCGAGCCCGCCGCCCGCGAGGTCCTCGACGGCGCCGCGATAGCGGACGAGGGCCTGTTCGGCGCGGGCGAGCAGCGGGCGTGGGTCGGCGGTGCGGGTGAGCGGGCCGCCGGCCGCGGGCGGGTCCTGGGCGACGGAGATGAGGTGGCGGCCGTCGACCCAGGCGGACCAGCCGTTGGAGCACAGGGCGTGGGCCCAGTCGCCGCACCGTTCCAGCAACTGCACCGGGAGCAGCGCGTCGAGCGGCACGGTGGGGCGGGCGGGGTCCGGGGCCTCCCAGGCGGGCATCCCGTGCTCGGGGACGACATGCGTGGGCCGGAAGCCGGGAGACGGGGTCGTCATCGCGGCGGCCCCTATTTCCGCATCACTGCGGGCTCGTGCCGCCGCAGCAGCCGGGAGACCAGGAAGCCGAAGAGCAGCGACAGCACGACCAGCATGCCCATGTTGAGCAGCCACACCCCGGCCGAGTGCCGGAACATCGGATCGGCGGTCAGCTCGCCCGGCACGATCCGGGCCAGCCCGATGGTGCCGGCCATCCCGCCGAGGGCCCAGCGGGAGGGCACCAGCCAGGAGAGCTGTTCGATGCCGGGTACGCCGTGCAGTTTCAACAGGGCACCGCAGAACACCACTTGGACGATGGCGAGCAGGACGAGCAGCGGCATCGTCACCTCCTCCTTGCGCACCATCGCGGAGACCAGCAGCCCGAGCATCATCGCGGTGAAGGCCAACAGGGCGACCGCCACGGTGATTTCGATCAGCGGTGGCATCAACACCCCTTTGCCTCTCGGTGCGTTGAGGTCGACGCCGAACAGTCCGACCAGGGTGAGCACCACGGCCTGCGCCACGGTGATCGCGCCCAGGACGACGACCTTGGAGAGCAGATACGCCGACCGGGAGAGTCCCACGGCTCGCTCGCGCCGGTAGATCGCGCGCTCCTTGACGAGTTCACGCACGGCGTTGGCCGCGCCGGTGAGCACGCCACCGACGCACAGGATGAGCAGCGCGTTCATCGCCGTCTCCCGGGTCAGCTCGCTCCCGGCGAGCGCGCGGGCCATCGCGCCCATGACGAACGGCAGCGCGATCATGATGACGAGGAAGGTCCGGTCGGCGGCGAGGGCCGCGGTGTAGCGGCGGACCAGGGTGCCGAGCTGTGCGGCACGGCTGCGGGGCCGGGGCGGCGGTGCCACGGCGACCGGTCCGGCGCCGAGTTGGTGGGGCTGCGCGGTGGAGTTGCGGATGTACTGGCGCTGGAACGGCGATTCCGCGAACTCCCGTGCCCAGTCCCGCTCCTGGTCCCGTTCGAAGGCCTCGAAGGCCTCGGGCCAGTGCTCGAAGCCGAAGAAGGCGAGCGCGTCGTCGGGCGGCCCGTAGTAGGCGACCTTGCCGCCGGGCGCGAGCACCAGGAGCCGGTCGCACACGTCGAGGCTGAGGACGCTGTGGGTGACGACGATGACGGTGCGGCCGTCGTCGGCGAGGCCGCGCAGCATGTGCATCACGGAGCGGTCCATGCCGGGGTCGAGTCCGGAGGTCGGCTCGTCGAGGAAGAGCAGCGAGGGCTTGGTCAGCAGTTCCAGGGCCACGCTGACCCGCTTGCGCTGGCCGCCGGAGAGGCTGTGCACGGGCTGCGTCGCGCGCTGTTCCAGGCCGAGTTCGCGGATGACCTCGTCGACCCGGGCCTGCCGTTCGGCCTTGGCGGTGTCCTGCGGGAAGCGGAGTTCGGCGGCGTACGACAGGGCGCTGTGGACGGTCAGTTGGGCGTGCAGGATGTCGTCCTGCGGGACCAGGCCGATGCGCTGGCGCAGTTCGGCGTAGTCGCGGTAGAGGTCGCGGCCGTCGTAGAGGACGGTGCCGCGGTCGGCGGGGCGCTGGCCGGTGAGCGCGTTGAGCAGGGTGGACTTGCCGGCACCGCTGGGTCCGACGACGGCGAGCAGGCATTTCTCACCGACCGGGAACGACACCTGGTCGAGGAGGACCTTGTGGCCGTGGTCGACAGCGACGGTGAGGTCCTGTACGTCGAGCGAGACCTCGCCGGTGTCGACGTACTCCTGCAACTGGTCGCCGACGAGACAGAACGCGGAGTGCCCGATGCCGACGATGTCACCCGGCCCGATCGGGGCGCGGGCGACGGGCTGACCGTTGAGGTAGGTGCCGTTGTGGCTGCCGAGGTCGACGATCTCGTACGTCCCGTCGGGCATGGCCCGCAGTTCGGCGTGGCGGCGGGAGACGATCAGGTCGTCGACGACGAGGTCGTTGTCGGCGGCCCGGCCGATGCGGACGGTGCGGGTGGGCAGCGGTCGTACGGTGGTCGGCTGCCGGAAGGTGCCGGTGAGGGCGGGCATGGACACGGCCGAGGGGCGTTCCGGGGCGGGGGCCGGGCGGTCCGCCAGGGTGACGCACGGGCCGTCGGCCGCGCTGCCGAAGCGGATCACGCTGCCGGGGCCGACGCCCCATTCCTGGACGCGGCGGCCGTCGGCGTAGGTGCCGTTCGTGCTGTGCTCGTCCTCCAGCGTCCAGTGGTCGGCCTCGGGGCGCAGGACCGCGTGGTGCCAGGAGACCCGGGCGTCGTCGATGACGATGTCGCTCAGCGGATCGCGTCCTACGTGGTAGTCGCGGCTCGGGGTCATGACCGTGGAGCCCGACTCCGTCTCCAGGAGGAGTTCGGGCGCTGTCGGCACCATCGGCCGCTCTGGCATGCACCGAATTCTACCGATTCGTTCACTCGTGCGCCCGGCCAGCGGTCAGAGGTGCACGACGGGCGACACGTGTCAGGCGACAGGGACGACGAGTGCCGGAACGGTCCGCTGCATCCGGAGGGCGTCTACCGACTCGGCGAGCAGCTCGTACTCGGTCGTCTCGTCGCTGATGGCGATCTGCACCAGCCGCCCGGCCGCCAACTCGTAGGCCACCTGCTCCTGTTGACCCACATCACGGGACCAGGTGCGTAACGCCTTGGGCACGTCGGGCGCCGTGTCCGCGACCGGGACCAGCGCACCCCGGGGGAAGCGCGGGTTCTCCGGTTGCGGGTCGAGCCGGTCGGCCATCCACACCGCGCGGTCCCGTAACCACCACAGCGCGAGTGCCAGCGTGGGAGCACGGTAGGTCCCCAGGGGCACCCCGACGCGCTGCCCGTCGCAGGTACCGTACGCGGTGACATGGCACAGGAATTCGTCGTGCACGATCACTCCCCCGTCGCGTGTCTCGAATGCCGGTCGGGCCTCGCTTTCCATGCGGCTCTGGCTGGCGGCTCGGGTGGCTCAGGTGGTGCGCACGATGGCGGATTCCCATCGTGAAGTGATGCCCTAGCAGACGAGTATGTTCACTCCAGAAACACTGTCACCACGACTTTTTAGCCACTCTCTTGGCATATTCACAGCCTTCGGTGGCCGAAAAGCTTCGGCGCCCTTTTGGTGGCCCCTTTTGCGGTGGTTTCCCGCCGTCATTACCCGAGGGGTAATCGACGCTTCGTACGGTCCCCGGCAGGGTGGAGGCACCGGGTCGGCAGCAATCGAGATCCGGTCCCGACCAGTACGAACGACCTCACCGGAGGCTGATTCACCATGTCCGCGAACACCGACCGATACGAGAACGCCGTCGCCCGCTACTTCGAGGCCTGGAACGCGGGCGAGCCGGAGGCGTTGGCGAAGGCGGTCGCCGCCGCCTGGTCCGTCGAGGGTACGTACACCGACCCGCTGGCGGCAGTCACCGGACACACGGAGATCGCCGGGCTGATCGCCGGGGCGCACGAGCAGTTCCCCGGGTTCGCCTTCCGCCCGCTCGGTGCCGTCGACGGGCACCACGACACCGCGCGCTTCGCCTGGGAGTTGGTGAGCACGGCCGACGGGGCGGCGCCCGTCGCCGGTTTCGACGTGATCACATTGGACGAGGACGGCCGTATTCGCTCGGTGCTCGGTTTTCTCGACCGGGTGCCCGCCGGGGCCTGATATTCGGCGGGGCGAAATTCGACGCCGTATTGATCAAAAGCCCGAGCGACGGCGATCGGGTCACCGTACGGCTCGAAGAAAAGATCAACTCCTGGCCAGGGCTTCCTCGCGATATCGCCGCGGCGCCACCCCGACCGCCCGTTTGAAGGCATTGCTGAAGGCGCTCTCGGAGGTGTAGCCGACGGACCGGGCGAGCGCGCCGACCGGGGCCTTGTCCTGGCGGAGGGCACGGGCGGCCAGGTTCATGCGCCAGTTCAGCAGATACGTCAGGGGTGGCACCCCGGCCGCCTCCTTGAACCGTACGGCGAACGTGGTGCGGGACATCGCGGCGGCCCGGGCCAGCTCCTCCAACTGCCAGGGGTGGGCCGGGTCGCCGTGCATCAGGCGCAGGGCGGGGGCGAGCCGGTCGTCGGCGAGGGCGCGCAGCCAGCCGGGCGGCAGCCCGTCCGCGTCGGTCAGACAGACCCGCAGCACCTGCACGAACATGAGCTGCGCGAGCTGCGCCGAGACGAACTCGACCCCGGCCCGGCGCGTGCGCATCTCGGCCGCCAACTGCCCGATGAGCCACCGCAGTACACCGGCCTCGGGCGAATCGGCCCGCACATGGACGAGTTCCGGCAGCGCCCGGCGCAGCAGGTCGCCCCGGTCGCGGCTCAGGTCGATGTGCCCGGAGACGCAGGCGACGTCCACCGCCTCGCCCTGCCCGAGCCGCCCCATCCGGGTCTCCGGGTCCATGACGACGTCGCCGGAGTCGGTCGGCGCGACACCGGGCCGGCTGCACAGCGTGTACGGCTGACCGCCGTCGGAGATCACGACGTCCCCCTCGGTGAGCCGCAGCGGCTCACCGCCGTCGTCCCGGACCAGCAGACAGCCGCCCTGCACCACGGCGTTCACCTTCAGCCGGTCGCGTCCGCGCAGTTGGATGGCCCAGTCGCCGCCGGCCGTGAACCCGCCGGAGAACACACTGCGGGCGTCGGCGACGGCGAGGGCGTCGGACAGCAGATCCACGGTCATGCTCGAACTATCACGCAAGTTATGCGGATTCTCAAGTATTCATCGTACGGATCCGGCGACCTACGGTGGTCTCACCAGCTCAAGCTGATGAGGAGAGAGCAGACATGACCACCACCGCACAGCAGCCCCTGAACTCCGGCTTCGGCGCCGCGTCCACCGCCGAGGAGGTGATCAAGGGCATCGACCTGACCGGCAAGGTCGCGATCGTCACCGGCGGCTGCTCGGGCATCGGCCTGGAGACAGCCCGGGTGCTGCACGCGGCCGGCGCGCGGATCGTCGTACCCGCGAGGGACGTGGAGCGGGCCACGACGGCGCTCGCGGTCCTCCCCGGAACCGAGGTCGAGCACCTGGACCTGCTGGACCCGGCGTCGATCGACGCCTTCGCGGAGAAGTTCCTGGCCTCCGGGCGTCCGCTGCACCTGCTGGTGAACAACGCCGGGATCATGGCGACCCCGCCGGCGCGGGACGCGCGCGGGTACGAGGCGCAGTTCGCCGCCAACCACCTCGGCCACTTCCAGCTGACCACCCGCCTGTGGCCCGCGCTGGTCGCGGCAAAGGGCGCGCGGGTCGTGGTGCTGTCGTCGCGGGGCATCCGCTTCGCCGGCGTCGACTTCGACGACCTGAACTTCGAGCACCGGACCTACGAACCGTTCCTCGCGTACGGCCAGTCGAAGACGGCCAACGCCCTGTTCGCGGTCGAGGTGGACCGGCGCGGACAGGCCGACGGCATCCGGGCGTTCGCCGTGCACCCGGGCCTGATCGTCGACACCGGCCTGGTCAAGCACATCGACCCGGCGATGCTCCGGGCGGCGGGCGCGCTCGACAGCGAGGGGAAGCCCGTCCGTGACCCCGCGCGCCAGATGAAGACCGTGCAGCAGGGCGCCGCCACCAGCGTGTGGTGCGCGACCAGCCCCCGGCTCGACGGTCTCGGCGGGGTCTACTGCGAGAACGTCGACATCAGCCCGCTGGTGACCCCCGAGAACGAGGCCGCCTGGTCCTCCGGGGACACGGTCCCGGGGGTGCTCCCCCGCGCCGTGGACCCGGAGACGGCGGCCCGCCTCTGGGAGGTCAGCGAGCGGCTGACGGCCTGACGCCCGAGAAGCCGCCTACGGCCTGACCGCCGAGGCGCTGCCTACGGCTTGACGATCGCGTCGATGCGGGCCAGCTCAGCCGCGTCGAAGTCGAGGTTGCGGGTGGCCGCGACGCTGTCCTCGATCTGCTGCGGGCTGCTCGCGCCGACCAGCGCCGAGGTGATCCGCCCGCCGCGCAGCACCCAGGCCAGGGCGAGCTGGGCGAGAGTCTGGCCGCGTCCCTTGGCGATGTCGTCGAGGGCGCGCAGTCGGCCCACCAAATCCTCGGTGACGGCGTCGGAGTTCAGGAACGGGCTGTCGCTCGCCGCCCGCGAACCCTCCGGGATGCCGTCGAGGTAGCGGGCGCTGAGCAGCCCCTGCTCCAGCGGGGAGAAGACGATGGAACCGACCCGCAACTCGTCGAGGGCGTCGAGCAGACCCTCGTCCTCGGGGCGCCGGTCGAGCATCGAGTAGCGCGGCTGGTGGATGAGGAGCGGGGTGCCCAACTCGCCCAGAATGCGGGCGGCTTCGCGGGTCTGCTCCGCCGAGTAGTTGGAGATGCCGACGTAGAGCGCCTTGCCCTGCTGGACCGCGGAGTGCAGGGCGCCCATCGTCTCCTCAAGGGGAGTCTCCGGGTCGGGGCGGTGCGAGTAGAAGATGTCGACGTAGTCCAGACCCATGCGCGTGAGGCTCTGGTCGAGCGAGGACAGCACGTACTTGCGCGAACCCCACTCGCCGTAGGGGCCGGGCCACATCAGATAGCCGGCCTTGGTGGAGATCACCAGCTCGTCGCGGTACGACCCGAAGTCCGCCTTCAGCGCCTCGCCGAGGGCGGACTCGGCGGCGCCGGGCGGCGGGCCGTAGTTGTTGGCGAGGTCGAAGTGGGTGACGCCGAGGTCGAAGGCGCGGCGCAGGATGGCGCGCTGGGTGTCGACCGGGCGGTCGGGCCCGAAGTTGTGCCACAGGCCTAGCGAGATCGCGGGGAGCTTCAGACCGCTGCGTCCGGTGCGCCGGTAGGGCAGGTCCGCGTAGCGGTCGGGGTGTGCGGTGTACAACGCGACTCCAGAGGGGTTGGCACACGGGATACCGGTTCCAGGGAACCGCCCTCCACTCTGTCCGACCTGCGGGCAGTGGTCCAACAGAAGAATCCGATGGAATTCAGCGGTTACGCTTCTCAATCATGGAGCTGCGTCATCTTCAGCATTTCATCGCCGTCGCCGAGGACCACCACTTCACCCGGGCGGCGGAGCGGCTGATGGTGTCCCAGTCGGGCCTGTCGGCGTCGATCCGCGCCCTGGAGCGGGAGTTGCAGACCCCGCTGTTCGTGCGCACCACCCGCCGGGTCACGCTCACGGAGGCCGGCCGGGCGCTGCTCGGCGAGGCGGAGCGCATTCTGGCGCAGGTCCGGTCGGCGCACGAGGCGGTGGCCGCGGTACAGGGCGTGCTGCGCGGCACGCTGGCGCTGGGCACCGAGCAGTGCATCGCCGGGGTGCATGTGGCGGGACTGCTCGCCACGTTCCGGCGACGGCACCCGGATGTGGAGATCCGGCTGCGGCAGGCGGGTTCCGGGGCGCTCGCGGAGGAGGTCGCGGCCGGGCGTCTCGACCTGGCCTTCGCCTACCGCACGCAGGCGGACACCGACCAGTTGCGCTCGGTGTCGATCACCAGTGAGCCGATGACCGTGCTGTGCCATCCCAGCCACCGGCACGCGCGGACCGGCGCGGCGGTGACTCCGGACGACCTCGGCGGCGAGGTCTTCGTCGACTTCCACCCGGACTGGGCCTCGCGCCGCACCACCGACGCCGTCTTCGCCGCGGCGGGCGTACGCCGGACCGTGGCGCTGGAGGTCAACGACGTGCACAGCCTCCTCGACCTGGTCGACGAGAACCTCGGTGTCGCGGTGGTCCCCCAGCACTTCCGCCACAAGCGCGAGTCCCTCACCGCGCTCCCCCTCAAGGGGACCGGCGAGGAAGTGTACGAGACGGTGGCCCTGCTCCCGCCCCCGCAGGCCACCAGTCCGGCGGCCCGGGCCCTGATGACCCTGCTCGAAACGGGGACTCCGGCCGCATGAGCGACGGCGATGCGCGATGGTGGTCGTATGCATGCCAACGACATCCTCATTGACGCGTACGGCCGCGTCCAGGAAGAAGTCCATGCCGCCCTCGACGGCCTGACCCCGGACCAACTGCACGCGCGCGTGGCCGCCGACGCCAACTCCATCGCCTGGCTGGTCTGGCACCTCACCCGCATCCAGGACGACCATGTCGCCGACGCCTCCGGCCTCGACCAGGTGTGGCTGACCCAGGGCTGGGAGAAGCGCTTCGGACTCGATCTGCCGCCCCGGGACCACGGATACGGCCACACCTCCGAGCAGGTCGCCAAGGTGCGCGTCGAGTCGGCCGGGCAACTGACCGGGTACTACGACGCCGTGCACGAGCAGACGCTCGAGTATCTGCGCGGACTGGTCCCCGAGGACTACGAGCGGATCGTGGACGAGCGCTGGGACCCGCCGGTCAGTCTGGGCGTACGGCTGGTCAGCGTCCTGTCCGACGACCTGGAGCACGTCGGACAGGCGCAGTACGTGCGGGGGCTGCTTCAGAGCGCCGAGGCGTAACCCGGCAGGACGACGTCCTCGATGAGGGCCTTGCGCTCGTCGTACGGGATGAACGCGCTCTTCAGGGCGTTCACCGTGACCGTGCGCAGGTCCTCGACCGTCCAGCCCGCCTCCTCGACCAGGAGGGACATCTCGCGGGTCATCGTCGTACCGGACACCAGTCGGTTGTCGGTGTTGAGGGTGACGCGGAAGTCGAGGTCCTTCAGGGCGGTGATCGGGTGCTCGGCGATCGAAGTGGCCGCGCCCGTCTGGAGGTTGGAGGTCGGACACATCTCCAGGGCGATCCGGCGGTCCCGCACCCAGCCCGCCAGCCGGCCGAGCTTCCCGTCGACGATGTCCTCGGTGATGCGGACGCCGTGCCCGATGCGCTGGGCGCCGCACACCTGGAGCGCCTGGTGGATGCTGGGCAGGCCGTGCGCCTCACCGGCGTGAATGGTGAACGGGACGCTCTCGCGGCGCAGGTGCTCGAACGCGGCGAGATGGTCGGCGGGCGGGAAGCCGTCCTCGGCCCCGGCGATGTCGAAGCCGACGACACCGGCGTCCCGGAAGGCCACCGCGAGGTCGGCGGCCTCGGCGACCCGGTCGAACATCCGCATCCCGCACAGCAAGGTCCGCACCTGGACCGGGGTCCCGGCCGCGGCGGCCTTGGCCATTCCGGCCGCGAGCCCCTCCTGCACGGTCTCGACGACCTCGCTCATCGCGAGCCCACCGTTGGTGTTCAACTCCGGGGCGTAGCGCACCTCTCCGTAGACGACACCGTCGGCGGCCAGGTCGAGGACGTACTCCTCGGTGGCGCGCAGCAGTCCCTCGCGGTTCTGGAGCACGGCGAGGGTGTGCTCGAAGGTGGCGATGTAGCGCACCAGATCACCGGAGTTGGCGGCGTCGAAGTACCAGGCGGCGAGCTCGTCCGGGTCGGTGGTGGGCAGGGTGTGCCCGACCGTCTCCGCGAGTTCCACCACGGTGGCGGGGCGCAGGCCGCCGTCGAGGTGGTCGTGCAGCACGGCCTTGGGGAGCAGGCGGAGGGCGTCGGCGTCTATGCGCGTAGATGACATGTGCGGTCGTTCCTCGGTCGTCGTTCGGTGAGCGGAGTGGGGCGGCCCGAGCGGAGTGGGGCGGCCCGAGTGGGGCGGGCGCTACGAGAGGTCAGCCGGCGGGCTGGAGCAGGTCCCAGCGGTTTCCGTACAGGTCCTGGAAGACGGCGACGGAACCGTACGGCTCGTGGCGCGGCTCCTCCAGGAAGGTCACGCCCGCGGCGAGCATGCGGGCGTGGTCGCGGGCGAAGTCGTCGGTGTGCAGGAAGAAGCCGACCCGGCCGCCGGTCTGGTCACCGACCCGGCCGTGCTGGTCCTCACCTTTGGCGCGGGCGAGCAGCAGTCCGGTACCGGAGCCGTCCGCACCGGGCGGCGCGACGACGACCCAGCGGGAGCCGTCTGGACGGGCCGCGTCCTCGACGAGCCGGAAGCCGAGGGCTTCGGTGTAGAAGCGGATCGCCTCGTCGTAGTCGTCGACGACGAGGGTGACCAGGGCGATACGGCTCATCGGGGGCTTCTCCGTGCGGGTTCCGGGCGAGGGGATTGACGGGTGAGGTTATACGTAAAACGTGTCCCGCGCCAGTCCGATTCGGAAGCACCCGCGCACACGGCCCACCGAACCGCCCCCCTCGCCGACCGTCACCCCTCACCAGACTCGAGAAGGTCACGCAGCACCCGCTCGTCGTCAGGGCCGAGCTGAGCGACGAATCGGGCGAGCACCGTCTCCCGGTCGCCGTCCCGGTCCAGTTCCGTGTGCATACGGCGGGCCGTGAGCCCCTGCGCGTCCTGCACCGGGAAGTAGGCGTAGCCGCGGCCCCGACGCCGGCGCTCCACGACACCCTTGTCGTGCAGCCGGGTCAGGATCGTCGTCACCGTGGTGCGGGCCAGTCCCGCGCTGAGGCTCAACTGCACCTCCCCGGGGGTCTGCGGGTCACCGGCGGCCCAGAGGGCGGCCATGACGGTGGCCTCCAGCTCACCCGCCGGTCGGCGTTCGTCCTTCGCGTCGGACATGGGAACGATCCTCACCCCGTCTTCGTCTACGGTTCAGTAGACCGTCTACAGAATTGTAGTCACTTGGGTGCCGTCTCGTCACCGCGCCCGTGTGCCCGTCTCCGCCCGCCCATCATGAAAGGGCCGTCGACGACGACTGCTGCGGAGCGTGGCCACCCGAGGGGTGGTCCGTGTCGGGCAGGAAGCCAGAGCCGGATGACCGAAGGAGGGGCCGGAGCGACCCCCGGACGCGCTCGTGACAGGCTGGAGATCACGTCGGGCTCCGCCCCGGCGACGCTTCGTCCCGCACCGCCGTACAGGAGTTGAGCGCCATGTCCTCCGAGCTGCCGAAGTCGACCGGAGCCCCGGCCCGTCAGAACGTCACCTTCCCCAGCGCCGGGGGCACCGCCCACGGCTACCTCGCGCTGCCGCCGTCCGGGAGCGGTCCGGGCGTGATCGTCATCCAGGAGTGGTGGGGCCTGACCGACCACATCGCCGACGTGGCCGACCGGCTCGCCCAGGAGGGCTTCGTCGCGTTCGCCCCCGACCTCTACGGCGGGAACGTGGCACACGAGAGCGACGAGGCACTGCGCATGATGCTGGCCCTCCCGGTCGCCCGCGGTGTCGAGCTGCTCTCCGGCGCGGTCGACCACCTGCTGTCCCTGCCCGAGGTCACCTCGGAGACGGTCGGCGCGGTCGGTTTCTGCATGGGCGGCGGCTTCGTGCTGTACCTCGCCGCGGCCGACCCGCGGGTGAGCGCGGCGGTGCCCTTCTACGGCGTGATCCAGGGCGAACTGCCCGACTTCTCCGGCCTGAAGGCAGAGATCCTCGGCCACTACGGCGAGCTGGACGAGAGCATCCCGGTCGCGGGCCTCGACGCACTGCGCGAGCACATCCAGAAGCAGTCCGGCATCACCGCGGACCTGCGCCTCTACCCGGCGAACCACGCCTTCTTCAACGACGGCCGCCCGGTCTACGACGCCGACTCCGCCACCCGCGCCTGGGCGAGCACGGTCCCGTTCCTGCACGAGCGGTTGGGCTGACGCTCCGCCGCCCTCGGACCGGAGCCCTACGACCCTGGCCCGAGGCGCCACGCGGGCGCCGCCGGTAGCGTCCCGGGCATGAAGATCACCGTGCCGCCCCGCGGCCCCGAAGAGCGCCGGCGTGACGTACTGGCAAGACTGGAGCGGGAGTCGGACATCTGGGTGGCCTCGGCGGACACCGACGGGCTGCCCTGTCTGGTCCCGCTGTGGTTCGTCTGGGACGGGCAGCACGTCTGGCTGTCCACCCGGCCCACGAACCCCACGGGCCGCAATCTCGGCACCGGGCGGCGGACCCGGCTCGCCTTCGCCGACACCCGGGACGTCGTACTGATCGACGGCGAGGTGACGGCCTTCACCGGCCGGGACGTCCCGGCAGCCGCGGCCGGGTCCTTCCACACGAAGTACGGCTGGGATCCCCGCGAGGACCGCGCGCCCTACTCCTTCTTCCGCGTACGGCCGCTGTCCGTCCAGGCATGGCACGAGCAACGCGAACTGCCCCAGCGCCATCTGATGCGGGACGGCGCCTGGCTGGTGTGAGCCGCGCTCGCGCTCAACCGGCCTTCCGGTGCAGCTCGTCGAGCCGGGCCAGTTCGTCCTCCGTGAATCGGATCGCGCCCGTGGCCACGTTCTCGGTGAGGTGATCGGGGTTACCCGTGCCGGGGATGGCGAGGACGTGCGGACCCTGGGCGAGGGACCAGGCGAGGCGGAGCTGGGCGGGGCTGACGCCGTGGGCGTCCGCGATGGCCAGCACCTCGTCGTCGTGGGCGGTGGTGGCGCCCTGCGGGCCCGCCGCTCCCGCGATGGCGAAGAACGGGACGAAGGCGATGCCCTGTTCCCCGCAGATCCGCAGCATGTCGTCGGTCTCGGGGCTGGAGGAGTCGAGCCCGAACCGGTTCTGCACACTCACCACCGGCGCGATCTCCTGCGCCTCGGCCAGATGCCGGGGCTCGACGTCGGAGATCGCGAGGTGCCGGACCAGACCCTCCTCGCGGAGTTCGGCGAGCGCGCCGAAGTGCTCGGCGATCGAGTCCTGCCGCATCCGGCGCAGATAGACCACGTCGAGATGGTCCCGCCCGAGCTGGCGCAGGTTCTCCTCGACATGGCCCCGCAGGTCGTCGGGGCGGGCCGAACTGCCCCACTCCCCCGAGTAGTTGCGGAAGGGGCCGACCTTGGTGGCGATCACGAGGTCGTCGGCGTAGGGGGCGAGCTCGGAGTTGATGAGTTCGTTGGCCGACCGCAGGGACGAGAAGTAGAAGGCGGCCGTGTCGATGTGGTTCACACCGAGTTCGATCGCCTTGCGCAGCACGGCGATCGAGCGCTCGCGGTCGCTCGGTGTCCCGAGGTTGAAGGCTGCGCTGCCCGTCAGCCGCATCGCGCCGAAGCCGATGCGGTTGACGGTCAGGTCGCCGAGTTTCCAGGTGCCCGCGGCGGCCGCGGTGATCTTCTCCGAAGTCATCAGCGGAGTTTCGCACACACACGCGGCACGGCCGTCCGCACTTTACGGATACGTGTAGCTGTTCAGGGAGTTGACGGCGGAGGCCGGGTCACCGAGGTCATAGCGGTCCACGGCAAGGAAGTTGGGCTTCTTGCGGGCGGCCGGCTGGCAGAACCGCTGGGCCCGGTCGAGGACCTTGGTGTTGTCGGTCTGCGCCGTGCCGGCGATGGTCGCGTCACGGAAGTGGTTCATGACGAACAGCGGGCGGAACCCCGAATACGTCTGCGTGAGCGGGACGTTGAGGTCGCTGCCGTACCAGCGGCTGTAGCAGGACCAGTCGGAGGAGCTCGCGCCGGAACCCATGGACCAGTAGTTCTCGACGGTCCACTCGCGCTGGTACATCACACCGAAGCTGTCCCGGGTCAGTCCGGCGGACTCGTCGGAGGCACGGCTGTGGTCGGTGAAGATCAGCAGTCGCTGGTTCGCGGCGATCAGGTCGGCCATCTTCGGCCAGCCGTTCTGCTTCACACCGGTCTGGTCGGGGCGGTACAGCACGTCGTACAGGCCGTTGACGCGGGCGAGTTCACTGCGCAGGACACCCGGGTCGACGTAGTCCTCCAGGAAGACGGTGACGAACTGGTCGGGGTGCGCCTTGAGGAAGTCGACCATGCGCTGGAGGTCGACGTTCAGGGCGACGGGCTTGCTGACCAGGGTGCAGCTGTCGTGGCAGAGGATCGCGCCGTCGGAGGTCTGGTGGAGGTCCAGCATGAACCCCCGTACGCCGTCGGAGAGTTGCTGGTTGATGCCCCGGGACTGGTTCGGGAAGAAGTTCACGAAGGGCGGGGCGAAACCGCCGTCGACCCCGTTGGCGTAGGCGTTGTGCGCGGTGAGGAACGTGACCTGGTCCAGGGTGCGTTGGTCCTGGGCGGGGATCGGCCTGGTCGGTGACGTGACCGGCGTGAGGTACCAGGAGGCGAGGCCGCCGGAGGAGCCGATGGCCAGTTGGGCCGGGTAGTTGGCGCCGGAGGGCTTGGCGCCCACCGTCAAGTAGCTGCTCGTACCCGGGACTTGGAGCGTGTACTGGTCGCCGCCGGTCGGCGTGATCTGCCAGGCCGCGTCGGCGCTGGTGCAGGCCACGGTCTTGGCCTGACCGCCCGAGCGGCCCAGGCAGCTGCCGGCCGTGTCGGTGCTCTCCAGGACGTACGAGGATCCGCTCGTCCGGAGGTTCCACTGCTGGTGGTCCTCGTTGCCCTTGGGGTTGTGCTGCTCCACCGCTCCCCCCTTGTCGGCCGCGTTGAGCCCGGTCGTGGCGCTCTGGACGTAGTAGGTGCCCGGCGCGGGGACCGCGTCGGCGGCTCCGGCCGGTGGAGCGACGATCGCCGCCGACAGCGCGGCGGCGACGGCGACGGCGAGCAGGGCGTGGGGGGGTCGCATGGGTGCCCTTCGATTCGGGTGTGGTCAGGCTCATGACACCGAAAAGGTGATCGGGCCACACCCAAGCGCCTATGGTCTGAACCAGTCAAGAGGCGTGACCCGTCCGCGGGGTGAACGGCGCGGGACGGGACCCGGTCAGCGTGATCTCCTCAACTCCCGCCAGGCCACGTGGTGATCGAGGAGGGTCTCCTCCAACGGCCGGTAGTCGATGCCCAGTTCCTTCACACCGCGCCGGTTGTCGACCGGGAAGCTGATCCCGAGGTGCTTGCGGATGTAGTCCTGGGTGAGCCCGAACGCCGGGCCCAGGACGCGCACCGGCCAGTGCGGGAGTCCGTGCCGGGGCAGCCGGTAGTCGCGCGGGAGGCGCTGCCGCAGGGCGCGTGACATGTCGAGGAAGGACGCCATCCGGGCGGCCGCGACGATGTAACGGCCGTGCGCGTCGGGGTTCTCCGCCGCCGCGATGTGCGCGTACGCGACGTCCCGCACATCGGCGACGGTGAAGCTGAAGTCGGGTGCCCCGTAGAAGAAGTAGCCCTTGAAGAGCTCGTCGAGGAGGAACAGGCTGCCGGAGTCGGAGGCCGGGGTCAGTGAAGGGCCAAGGATCAGACCGGGGTTGACGGAGACCATGCGCCAACGGGTCTGTGCCTGTTCCACGTCCCAGGCGGCGTGTTCGGCGACCGTCTTGGCGTAGTGGTAGGGGTTGTTCTCGACCGTGCTGGTGGTGTTGAAGTAGTCCTCGGAGAGGGTCTCGTCCCTCATCGCCCGGACGTCGACGTAGTCGCCGAAGATCGCGCCGACCGTCGAGGTGAACACCAACTTCTCGACGGCCGGGGTGCGTTCGATCCCGGCGAGGACGTTCCGGGTGCCGGTGAGCGCCGGCTCGACCACATCCCTTCGGCCGTCCTTGATCTTCTCCGGCATCAGGAACGGCGAGGCCACATGGAACACGACCCGGCAACCGTCCATCGCCGCGTCGAAGGAACCCTCGGCCAGCAGATCGGCCTCGAACAGCTCCAGTTCACCCGGGAGTTGCTCCCGCATGGCCCGCAGCGGCGCGACCTTCGCCTCGTTGCCGAGGGACCGCACGGTGGTGTGCACCCGGTAGCCGCGCTCCAGCAACTGCCGGACCAGATGGCTGCCGACGAATCCGCTGCCGCCCGTGACCAACACCGTCTCGCCGCCGACACTCATCCCTGGCTCCGATCACCCGTGGCATCCAGCGCGCACGCTACAACGGTGATCGGTCCCGGGTCAGCGCTTCGGCCGCTACGGCCCTCAACTCCCCTCGCCCGTATAGGCGGCCGTCGTCCGGTCGGCCGCCTCGCGGGCCACCGACTCGTCCTCGCCGCTCGCCACGTTCGCCGCGAACCATGCCTCGCTGCTCGACGTGACGAAACGGCGGCCCTCCTCGGACGCCAGCCAGGCCATGGCGTCCTCGGGCTTGACGGGACTGGTGCCCGACAGGTTGCCGTCGAGCCCCAGGAGGACCGAGTCCCAGCCGACGCCCACCGCGCCGGGCCCGAACTCGGCCCACTTCGTGTCGTCGACATGGGCGATGTGCTCCAACTCGAAGCGCGTCCCATCGCCCTCGGGCGTCAACCGCAGCTCGATCCAGCTCACTTCACCGCCGAACTCCCAGGTGGCGAAGAAGCCGCTGGGCGGGTCGCAGCGCTCGACGGTGCCGCCCGCGTTGCCCTGCAACTGGTACTTCCCGCCCAGCCGCAGTTCGCCGGTGACCGGCAGGAACCAGCGCGGGATGCGTTCGGGGTTGGTGCAGGCGTCCCAGACGTCGGTGACGGGTGAGTCGTAGGACTGGCTGATGGTGATCACGCGGGCTTCGCCGGCCTGGAAGTCACGGCGGCCGACCTTGCGGGTCACGGCGTTGATCTGGTGGGTCACGTCGATCATGGGGTGCTCCTTGACTCGTCGGGGCTGTCGTCGGCGGCCTCGCGCAGTCGGCGCTCGCGCTTGCCGCGGGCCAACTCGGTTGCCAGGGCGTCGAGATGCGGGGTCCAGAAGCGACGGAACCGGTCGAGCCAGGCGTCGACGTCCCGCAGTGGCTCGGGGTCGAACGCGTACAGGCGCCGGGTGCCGTCCGGCCGTACCGTCGCGAAACCGTTCTCCCGCAGCACCTTCAGATGCTGGGAGACCGCGGGCTGCGTGATCCCGAACTCGCGCCGGACGACCTCGCTGACCGCGCCGGCGGGCTGCTCGCCCTCGGCGAGCAGTTCCAGGATGCGGCGGCGCACGGGGTCTCCGAGCACATCGAAAGCGTGCATGCGCCCCAACGTATCACCAGTCACTTATATAAGTGACTGGTGATACATGATGGGTACGGTCAGGCCAGCGGCTTCTCCAGCAGGGCCTTGCGGTGGCTGAACGTCTCGATCGAGTAGCGGCCGTGGTAGTTGCCCATGCCGCTCTCGCCGACGCCGCCGAAGGGCAGGTCGGAGACGGTGAGGTGGGCGAGCGGGAGGCCGTAGCCGACGGCGCCGGAGGAGGTCTCGGCGGCGATCCGGGCACGGGTGTCGGCCGAGTCCGTGAAGACGTACAGGGCGAGGGGCTTGTCGCGGTCGTTGATGAAGTCGATGGCCTGGTCGAGGCCGGGCACGGTGACGATCGGCAGGATCGGGCCGAAGATCTCCTCCGCCATGACCGGGGCCTTCGGGTCCACGTCGGCGAGGACGGTCGGCGCGATGTACTTGTCCGTCCGGTCACTGCGTCCGCCGACGACGACCCGGCCGGAGTCGAGCAGCCCGGAGAGCCGGTCGAAGTGGCGCTCGTTGACGATGCGGCCGTACTCGCCGTTGGCCTGCGGGTCGGCGCCGTAGGCCTTCTCGACCGCGCTCGCCAGCAGGGGTTCGAGCGCGGCGGCGGTCTCAGGGTCGGTCAGCACATAGTCGGGGGCCACACAGGTCTGGCCGGCGTTGAGGAACTTGCCGCGTGCCAACCGATCGGCCACGACGGCGAGATCGGCGTCGCGGTCGACGAACGCCGGTGATTTGCCGCCGAGTTCGAGGGCGACGGGGGTCAAGTGCTCGGCGGCGGCGCGCAGGACGATGCGGCCGACCGCGCCGTTGCCGGTGTAGAAGATGTGGTCGAAGTGCTCGGCGAGCAGGGCCGTGGTCTCCGGGATCGCGCCCTCGACGACGGCGACCGCGTCGGTGTCGAGGTACTCGGGCAGCAGCCGGGCGATGACGGCCGAAGTGGCCGGGGCCAGCTCGCTGGGCTTGAGGACCACCGCGTTGCCCGAGGCCAGCGCACCCACGACCGGGGTGAGCAGAAGCTGCACCGGATAGTTCCAGGGGGCGATCACGAGGACGACGCCGAGCGGGTCGTATTGCGTCCAGGCGGTCGCGTCCGTACCGAGATGGGCCGGTACGGGGGCGGACTCGGGGCGCAGCCACGCGTCGAGGTGGTCGAGGGTGTGGTCGATCTCGCGGACCGTGAAGCCGATCTCGGTGCGCTGGGACTCGGCCGCGCTCTTGCCGAGGTCGGCGTGGAGGGCGGTGGCGAGGTCGTCGCCGTGCTCCGTCAGCAGGTCGCGCAGCCTGCGCAACTGCGTGGTGCGCCACTCGACGGGCTTGGTGCGGCCGGTGCGGAAGGTGGCGCGCAACCGGGCCACGATGTCGGCGGGCTGCTCGGGACTGGACTGGTTCACGGTGCCTCGCTGCTGGTGCGTGGGGGTTCTGGACGGTCAGGTGTATATAGCAACCATTCTTGCACCGGGAAAAATTCCGGTGCGCACATGGTCACCCTCCGTCCCTCGGCTGTCACATCCGTACGAGTTCCCGGCGCCGTCGTTCCAGATAGCCGCGCTCCGCCGCGCTCTCGGTCCGGGCGATGGCCGTCTCGTACGCCCGCACCGCCTCTGTGTCGCGGCCCAGGCGTCGCAGCAGATCGGCGCGCACGGCGTGCAGGACGTGGTAGTCGTCGAGGTCCAGCCCGTCCACGAGGTCGAGGGCCTTGCGGGGACCGTCGACCTCGGCGACGGCGACGGCCCGGTTCAGGGCGACGACCGGGCTCGGGGCGAGGGCCATGAGCTGGTCGTAGAGCTGGAGGATCTGTCCCCAGTCGGTCGCGTCCGCGCTCGACGCGTCGCTGTGCACGGCGTTGATCGCGGCCTGGATCTGGTACGGCCCCGGGTTGTTCAGCCGCAGACACCGCCGGACGAGTGACTGGCCGTCGGCGATCAGCTCGCCGTCCCACCGGTCGCGGTCCTGCTCCGGCAGCGGCACCAGCTCACCGTCCGGGCCCTGTCGTGCGGCCCGGCGCGATTCGCTGAGCAGCATCAGCGCGAGCAGGCCGGCCACCTCGGGCTCGTCCGGCATCAGCTCGGACAGCAGACAGCCGAGACGCAGGGCTTCGGCACAGAGTTCGGGCGAGCCGGTGTAGCCCTCGTTGAAGATCAGGTAGACGACGGCCAGGACTCCCTTGAGCCGGTCGGGGAGGTCGGCGTCGCGTGGCACCCGGTACGGAATCCGCGCGTCCCGGATCTTGGCCTTGGCACGGACGAGGCGTTGGGCCATCGTCGGCTCGGGCACCAGGAAGACCCGGGCGATCCGGGCGGTGGTGAGCCCGCCGAGCAGCCGCAGGGTGAGCGCGACCTGGGCCTGGGTGGCGAGCGCGGGGTGGCAGCAGGTGAAGATCAGACGGAGCCGTTCGTCGCGCACGGGACCCTCCTCGGCGGGCGCGTCGGACGCGTACAGCAGGGCGGCCTCGCTGTGCCGGGCCGCCCGCGAGGACTCGCGGCGCAGCCGGTCGATCGCGCGGTTGCGGGCGGTCGCGATGATCCACCCGGCCGGGCTCGGCGGCACACCGGTCTCCGGCCACTTCTGTACGGCCGTGGTGAAGGCGTCCTGGACCGCTTCCTCGGCGAGGTCGATGTCACCGAGGAAGCGGACCAGGACCGAGACCGCCCGCCCGTACTCGGCACGGAAGACGGCCTCGATGTCGGTGTCGAACGGCATCAGTCCTCGGACGTGTTCATGAAGGGGCGCACCTCGACGGGCAGCGTGGTGGCCCAGATCGCCCGCTTGCCCCACTCGAGCGCCGCGTCCAGGTCGGCCGCCTTGATCAGACACAGCCCGCCCAGATACTCCTTGCCCTCGGCGAACGGGCCGTCGGTGATCAGCACGTCGCCGTCCTTGGGGCGCAGCACGGTGGCCGTCTCCGGCCCGTGCAGCCCACCGGCGAACACCCAGGCGCCGGCGGCCTGGAGCTCGTCGTGGAAGATCTCCAGCTTGCGGACGATCTCCGCCATCTCGTCGGGCCCGGGCATCTGGCCGTCGGTCGGGGTGATCACGCTGAGCAGGTAGTGCTGCATGACGTCCTCCATGGAACAAGGGGCTCTCGAACCCTCCGGGGGTTCTCTCACCTCCTACACGAACGCCATGGTCCCGGATCGACACCGCACCTCAGGAAACCGGCAGGATTTTCTCCGCCGGCTCGTCCCCGTCCTGATGTGCGGGCTCCTGGTCCAGAGCCGCCGTGAGCCTCGCGAGCAGTCGTACGAGATCGCCCTGGTCGTCGATCGCGTCGAGCAGCCGGGTCTGGTCGGCGAGCAGGCGATGCGCGGCCCGTTGGTGGAGGGTGCGGCCGCGCGCGGTGAGATGGAGCAGGACGCGGCGCCGGTCGGCCCGGTCGGGGCGGCGGTGGACGAGATTGTCGGCGACCATCCGGTCCACCAGCTTGGTCAGGCTAGGCGCGGGCATCAGGACCTGGTCCGCTATCTCGGTCATCGGGTGCCCCTTGCCGTCCGCGATGACCGACAGGACGCGCCACTGCTCCACCGAACAGCTCTCTTCGGCCAGGACGACGGTCATGCGCAGGCCCAGCCGCCGCTCGGCGTGGCTCAGCAAGTGGGCGAGGCCCGGCGACGGTACGGACGACATTGCCGCTGTCCTTCCGGTAGGTCTACTGTGCGGTTCAGATTACGAGCCTCTGCGAGGGCGCCGGGGCCGGGACCGGTTTCCGTGCCCTCACGCCCTCACGGAGGTGGCCTGTGCATCCCCTGCCGCCCGGGCGGATCAGCGGCCCGGTCAGGACGTTGGTCGTGGCACTGGTCGTACCCCTGCGAGGTCCGGCGGGCGTCTTCGGGCCCTCCTGCGAACTGGCCGCGCAACTCGCCGTCGAGGAACTCAACGCCACCGGTGGGGTGTTGGGCCGTGAACTTCGCCTGATCGTGGTGGACGGCGGCGCCCCGGCGGAGCAAGTGGCCGCCGAGGTCGAGGTGTTGGTGTCGATGCGCGCGGTCGACGCGGTGGTCGGCTGGCACACCTCGGCGGTCCGTAAAGCGCTGGTGCCGCGTATCGCGGGCCGGGTGCCCTACGTCTACACCGCGCAGTACGAGGGCGGTGAGCGCACCCCCGGGGTGTTCCTGACCGGCGAGACCGACGCGGCCCAACTCCTGCCCGCCATGCGCCTGTTGGCGGAGGAGACGGGCGCGCGCCGCTGGTGCACGGTGGGCAACGACTACGTGTGGCCGAGAGTCACCGCCCGGGCCGCGCGGCACTACGCCCAAAAGTGCGGCGGCCGGGTGCGCGACGAGGTCTTCGTCCCGCTGGGCACCTACGAGTTCGGCCCGGTGCTGCGGCGCGTCGAGCGGTGCGAGGCGGACGCCGTCCTGATGCTGCTGGTCGGCGACGACGCGGCACGCTTCAACAGGGCTTTCGCCGCCCATGGGTTGCACCAGCGGTGTCTGCGGCTGAGCACGCACATGGACGAGAACATCCTGCTGTCCACCGGCGCGGAGGCCACCGAGGGACTCTGGGCGGCGGCCGGCTACTTCGAGACCCTCGCGACCGCCGAAAGCCTTGATTTCAGCGGGCGTTACGCGGCCCGCTTCGGTGTGGAGGCGCCCGTCGTGGGCAGCCTGGGCGAGTCGTGCTTCGAAGGCGTACGACTGCTGGCGGCCCTGGCCGAGCAGGCGCGGTCGCTCGACGTGGGCACCATGTGCGCGGTGGGCGGCAGCGTCTCGTACGAGGGCCCCCGGGGCGTACTGCGTCTGCACGGCAATCACCTCCGCCAACGGCTGTACCTGGCGCGGGCGGACGCCTTCGACTTCGACATCGTCGCCCAACTCTGACCTCCCCCATCCTTCTCCGATGGAGGCTACCTTCCTCCAGAAATAGTTTCCACAGGAAGCATTGATTAAATCTACGCGCGTCGCCAAAAGAATTTTGAAAGCTTCCTCATTTAAAGAACGCGAAACGGCCGGGAAACAATTCGGCGTGACTCTTCCGTCCAACTCCCCCGGGCCGTCCGGGAGATGACCACACCCGTGGAAGAAGGAAGTGTCGTGACGGAGATCGTCGACAAAGAGGCGCCGGCAACGGCAGCCGGACGGACCTATAACGACTGGGCGAAGAACGACACGCTGGAGGACTACTCGCTGCGCTACGCGCCGAAGTCCTTCCGCCGCTGGACGCCGTACGTGGTGGCCACCACCGCGCTCGGCGGCATCGCGTACCTCGCCGACTTCGCCATCGGCGGCTCGATCGCGATCTCGAACGGCTTCTCCAGCGCCATGGTGGCGATCCTGGCGGCGGCGGTGACGATCTTCCTCACCGGCATCCCGATCTCGTACTACTCGGCCAAGTACTCCATCGACATGGACCTGTTGACCCGGGGCGCCGGCTTCGGCTACCTCGGCTCGACCCTCACGTCGGTCATCTACGCCAGCTTCACCTTCATCTTCTTCGCCCTCGAAGGCTCGATCATGGCCCAGGCGCTGGACCTGGGCCTGCACATCCCGCTCGCGGTCGGCTACTTGATCTGCTCACTGATCATCCTGCCGCTGGTGATCTACGGCATGACCGCGCTCTCCAAGATGCAGGTGTGGACCCAGCCGGTGTGGCTGGTGCTGATGGTCGCGCCGTTCGTGTCCATCGCGATCCAAGAGCCCGGTAAGTTCTCGCAGTTCACCCACTTCGCGGGCAACTCCCCCACCGGTTCGAGCATCAGCGTGCTCGGGGTCGGCGCGGGCGCCGGTGTGGCACTCTCCCTCATCGCGCAGATCGGTGAGCAGGTCGACTACCTGCGCTTCATGCCCGACAAGACCCCGCAGAACGCCAAGAAGTGGTGGGGCGCGGTGCTCTCCGCCGGTCCCGGCTGGGTGGTCCTCGGCGCGGCGAAGCAGATGGGCGGCGCCTTCCTCGCCTTCTACATCGCCGGCAGCGTGGGCCTGGCCAAGGCCAACGAGCCCATCCAGCAGTACGTGCACGGCTTCAAGACCTTCGCCGCCCCGGTCGCCCTCGGCCTCGCCACGTTCTTCGTGATCCTCTCCCAGGTGAAGATCAACTCGACGAACGCGTACTCCGGTTCACTGTCCTGGTCGAACTTCTTCTCCCGCCTGACACACCGTCACCCGGGCCGCGTGGTCTACATCTTCCTCAACGTCGGCATCGCGCTGGCCCTGATGGAGGGCGGCGTCTTCGGCTTCCTCAACACGGTGCTCGGCTTCTACTCCAACGTGGCGATCGCCTGGATCGGCGCGGTCGTCGCCGACCTGGTCATCAACAAGCCGCTCAAACTCAGCCCGTCCTACATCGAGTTCAAGCGCGCCCACCTGTACAACTTCAACCCGGTCGGCTTCGGCTCGATGCTCATCGCGTCGGCCGTCTCCATCGCCGCGTACTTCGAGGCGTTCGGCGACTACGGCAAGGCGTACTCCCCCTTCATCGCCCTGTTCCTGGCGATGGTCCTCTCGCCCCTGTTCGCGTACCTCACCAAGGGCAAGTACTACATCGCCCGCCTCGACGACCTGGAAGAGCCCCTGCTCGACGCCGACGGACTCCCCTCGGCCGTCATCCTCAACTGCACCGTCTGCACAACGGACTTCGAACGTCCCGACGTGGCGAACTGCCCCTTCCACTCCGGCCCGATCTGCTCCCTGTGCTGCAGCCTGGAGAAGGACTGCCACGACTCCTGCAAGAGCGCTCCCGGCGCCACCGGCCCGGTCGACCTGGCGATGCCCGCCGTACGCGCGGCGGACTGACCACCACGTTGCCACCGCTCCGGCCCGCGTCCTACGACACGGGCCGGAGCGTCGCGCGTGACCGCCCCGCCGGATCGGCAGGATCACCCGCATGACCTCGCACTCCCTCATCACCCGAGCCCGCCGCCTCGCGGACGACCTCCTCACCCCGCACGCCGAACAGGTCGACCAGGAGGGCGTCCCGGCGACCCACATCGAGGCGATCAAACAGTCCGGGCTGCTGGGCGTGAGTGCCCCCGTGTCCTACGGCGGCTCGGCGGCACCCGGCGCGGTGGCGAGGGAGACGGCGGAGATCCTGGCCGGGGCATGCTGCTCGACGTGGTTCGTCCAGACGCAGCACCACACACCGGTCATGACGTTGACGAAGAGTGAACTCCCGGTGCGGGAAAGCCTGTTGGGCCCACTCGCGCGAGGTGAACTGATGTCCGGGGTGGCGTACGCGCACCTGCGGGCGTACCCCCGCGTCCCGGTACGGGTGACACGGGAGCGGGGCGGCTGGCGGTTCGACGGGACGGTGCCCTGGTACACGGGCTGGGGCCTGAACGACGTCATGCTGCTCGCGGGGGTGACGGACGCGGACGAGGCACTGTTCGCGTTCACGGAGGCACGGGAGCAGCCCGGTCTGCGCCCCTCGACCCCGATGCGGCTGGCGGCGCTCACCGCTTCCCGGACCGTGTCGCTGGAGTTGAACGACTTCTGGCTGCCGGACGACGCGGTGGCCCTGCGCACGCCGTACGCGGAGTGGGCGAGGATCGACCGCCCGAAGCCCACGAACGCCTCACCGGCGGTGTTCGGAGTCGCGGCGGCGGCCCTCGCCCTGCTCGACGACGACACCGCCGACCCGCTCCGCACCCGCCTCGACGAAGTACGTAAAGCGGCCTACGCCCTGGCCGAACACCCGGTACCGCACGAGCACCTGGCCGAGCGGCTGGCCCTCAGGACACAGGCGTACGAGGTACTGATGACAGCCACGACGGCGGCCGTGGTGGCCGGCGGCGGCAGATCCCTGTCCTTGACGAGCAGGGCCCAACGCCTCGCGCGCGAGGCCCTGTTCCTCCTGGTCCAGGGCCAGACGGCGGAGTCGAGAGCGGCCCACTTGAAAGCACTGGCCGACTCGTAATTCGCTTGACCTGATCGCGGAGCGGCGCTGCACTGTGGCGGTGCATCGCGCGCGGGACGTGGTGCCGGTATCCCCGGGAGGCAGCGACAGTGGTGGAGATCCGTCCCACGACCAACGAGGACCTCGACGTGTTCGTCGACACGCTCCATGCCGCGTTCGGGCTCTTCCCGGAGACCCCGACCGAGGGCGGCGGTCTGTGGTGGTCGGCGCTCGAAATGGACCGCTGCCTGCTCGCCACGACGGCGGACGGACGGCCCGTCGGCACCGCCGGCGCACACTCCTTCGAGCTCACGCTGCCCGGCGAGACCGTCGTCCCGGTCGGCGGGGTGACCGCCGTCGGCGTCCTGCCCTCGCACAGGCGCCAGGGAGTGCTCAGCGCGATGATGCGCCATCAGCTCACCGAGCTGCGGGCCCGCGGGGAGTACCTCTCCGTGCTGCTGGCCTCCGAGGCCCTGATCTACCGCAGGTTCGGCTACGGACCGGCGACGTACACCCAGCGGCTGACGGTGCCGCGCCACCGGGCCGCCCTCGCCCCGCCCCGGGCGGGCGACACGGCTGGCGACTCGGCGTCCGGCCCGGCCTCGGACTCGGCTTCCGGCCCGGCGAGCGGCTCGGTCGAGTTGCTGCGCCGTGCCGAGTGCGGCGAGGTCCTGGAGGAGGTCTACGACCGCTACCGCCGCGCACAGCCCGGCGCGCTGTCCCGGCCGCACCGCTGGTGGGCCCTGCGCGCGGGGCAGCCCCCGATCTCTCCGACGCCTCGCTACGTCGCCGTGCACCGAGACGCCGACGGGGTCCCGGACGGCTATGCCAGCTATGCGCTGGGCGAATCCAAAACCCTGACCGTGGACGAGACCATCGCCACCGACGACGCCGTCTTCACGGCGCTGGCCCGGTTCGTGCTCGGCCACGACCTGGTCGATCAGGTCGTGTTCAGGCACGTCCCGCCCGGCCATCCGCTGCGCTGGCAGCTCGCCGACTTCCGCGCCGTAGAGGTGGGCGGCGACACCGACTGGCTCTGGGTGCGGCTGCTGGACATCCCGCGAGCGCTGACCGCGCGCGGCTGGTCCACGGACGGAGAGCTCGTCCTCGCCGTCGACGACCCGTTCCTCGACGAGCACGGCCGCTATCTGCTGACCGTCCGGGACGGCAAGGCCGACTGCGTCCCGACGGGCCGGGAGCCCGACCTGTCCCTGGACGTGAGCGACCTGGGCTCGGTCTACCTCGGCGGCACCGCCCCGAGCACGCTCGTGCGCGCCGGACACATCCGGGCCCACCGCCCGGGCGTGGCCGCGCTCGCCGACGCCCTCTTCCGGTCCGATCGCTCCCCGCACTGTCTGCACTGGTTCTGACCGCGGCTCAGCCCGCGAACGGCACCTGTGCCTGAGCGGGCTGCTGCCCGCCGACCGGGTGGCGCCAGATTCCCTCCGCGGCCAGCCTCGGCAGCACCCCTTCCCCGAACCAGTACGCCTCCTCCAGGTGCGGATACCCGCTGAGCACGAACTCCTCGATTCCCAGCGCCGCGTACTCCTTGATCCGCTCGGCGACCTCCTCATGGCTGCCGACCAGCGCCGTCCCGGCTCCGCCCCGCACCAGCCCGATCCCGGCCCACAGGTTGGGGTGGATCTCCAGCCCGTCCCGGCTCCCGCCGTGCAAGGCCAGCATCCGCTGCTGCCCTTCGGACTCACTCCGCGCGAGCCCCGCCTGCACGGACTTCACGGTCTCGGAGTCGAACCCTTCGAGCAGCCGGTTCGCCTCGGCCCAGGCCTCCGCGGATGTGTCCCGCGTGATCACATGCAGCCGGATACCGAACCGAAGCGTCCGTCCCTCCTTCGCCGCCAGCCCCCTGATCCAGGCGATCTTCTCGGCGACCTGGGCGGGCGGCTCACCCCAAGTGAGGTACACGTCCACGTACTTGGCCGCGATCTCACCCGCGATCGGCGACGACCCCCCGAAGTACACCTCGGGCACCGGGTCGGGAAGCCGCGCCAACTTCGCGTCCTCGACGCGCAGATGCTCGCCGGCCAGGTCCACGGTCTTGCCGTCCCACAACTGCCGGACGATCTCCAGGAATTCGCCCGTACGACGGTAGCGGTCGTCCTTGTCGAGGAAGTCCCCGTAGGCCCGCTGCTCGTGGCTCTCGCCGCCGGTGACGACGTTGAGGAGCAGCCGTCCGCCGGTCTGCCGCTGGAACGTGGACGCCATCTGCGCGGCGAGCGTCGGCGAGACGAAGCCGGGCCGGAAGGCGACGAGGAACTTCAGGCGTTCGGTGTTCTGGCTGACCATCGCGGTGGTCAGCCACGCGTCCTCGCACCAGGCGCCGGTGGGCGTGAGGGCGCCCACGAATCCCAGGTCCTCCGCCGCGCGGGCGATCTGGCTCAGATAGGCGACCGTCGGCGGCCGGTCCCGTCCGGAGGCGGTGGCGGGGGTGCCGTGACCGCCGCCCACGACATGGCGGCTGTCGCCGTTGGTGGGGAGGAACCAGTGGAAGGTGAGGGACACGCGGGGTCTCCGATCCGGTCTGTCCTGAAGGTGGGTTAGAGGAGGCCGTGGCGGGGTGGCCTGGTGCCGTTGAGCACGTATCTGCCGATGTGCTGGATCTTCCAGCGGGCCGGGTCGTGCAGGGTGTGGGTGCGGGCGTCCCGCCAATGCCGGTGCAGGTTCAGCGAGTTGAGAGCCGAACGTGTTCCCGACACCTCGAACAGCGCGCCCGCCACCTCCACGGCGGCCTGCGCCGCGTACACCTTGGCCGCCGCCACCGCGACGGACGCCTCCGCCGCCGAGTCGTCGCTCAGGTTGGCGCGCGCGGCGTCCACGGCGCGGGCCGCCTGGATCAGCAGGGCCTCGGACGCCCTTACCTGGATGGCGAGTTCGCCGAAGCGCTGGATCAGCAGCGGGTCCTCGGCGGCGGTCTCGACCCCGCTCTCGAACCAGGGCCGGCTCTTCGTCCGTACGAACTCGGCGGCCTCGGCGAGCGCTCCCCCGGCGATCCCGGCGTCGATGGCGGCGTGCAGCAACTGGGCGACTGCGCCGTGGAGTTGGGGTCCCTCGAAGGTGAGGTGGTGCGGCAGGACCCGGTCGGCGGGGACGGCGACCGCCTCCAGCCGGACCGTGCCGCTGGCCGTCGTACGCTGGCCCATGCCGTCCCAGTCGTCGACGACCGTGACGCCCTCGGCGTCGCTCGGGACGTAGGCGACATGGAGGTTGTCGTCCTCGGTGCGGGCGAGCACGGGGATCCAGTCGGCGAAGAGGGCGCCGGTGGAGTAGTGCTTGACACCGGTCAGTTCGTACGAGCCGTCGGGCCGGGCTGTCAGCCGGGTGCGGATGTCCTGGACGTGTTTGGTGCCGGCCTCCGACTGGGCGTTGCCGAAACGGCGGCCGGCGAGCAGTTCGGTGAAGAAGAACTTCTGCTGGTCCGCGGTGCCCTGACGGCGGATCACATTGACGTAGGCGAAGTGGCTCTGCGGGATCTGGGCGAGGCTGCCGTCGGCGGAGCCGAGGAGGCGGAAGATCTCGGCGAGGGTCTGGGCGCTCACGTCGGCGCCGCCGTATTCGGCGGGCACGGTGACGGCGAGCAGTCCGGAGCCGGAGAGCCGGTCCAACTCGGCGCGCGGGAGCCTGCGTTCGGTGTCACGGGCGGAGGCCCCGGCCCGGAACTCGTCGGCCAGCGCGGCGGCGAGGACGAGGGCCTCGGCGTCGTCGGCGATCACATGGGCGGTTGTGCCGGTCGTCCCGTGGTCGGTCATGGTGGTCAGCCCGCCGCTGCCAGGAGCGGGGTGCGGCCGAGGGCCGTCGAGAACTGGTCCACCACCTGGGTGAGCGCCTCGGTGGCGGCCGGGGCGACGGTGAGCGAGCCGTCCTCGTGAGCGGTGATGTCCTTGTCGAGGGTGAACCAGCCCTGGACTATGTGCGCGGCGCCCATGGAGTTCAGCACCGGCCGGAGCGCGTAGTCGATCGCCAGCACATGTGCGGTGGACCCACCCGTGGCGAGCGGCAGCACGGTCTTGCCGGTGAGGGCGTACTGCGGGAGCAGGTCGAGCAGCGCCTTGAGGACTCCGGAGTAGGAGGCCTTGTAGACGGGGGTGCCCACGACCACTCCGTCGGCGCGGGCGAACAGTTCGGTGGCCTCGACGATGGCCGGGTGGCGGAAGTCCGCGCCGAGCAGGGCCTCGGCGGGGATGGTGCGCACATCGAGCGGGATCACCTCGTGCCCATGGGCGATCAGCCGCTTGTCCAGATGGCGCAGGAGCTTGTTGGTGCGGGAGGAGACGGAGGGGCTGCCGGAGACGGACAGGACGGTGGCCACGGGTCCTCTTTCTGGTCTGCTGCGGGGGCGATCAGGCGTGCGCGGAGACGGACTCGGGCTCGGTGTCCGGGAGTTCGGCCTCCAGTTCACGCACCAGCGGCAGCACCCGCTTGCCGAAGTACTCCACCTCCTCGTGGTAGTGCAGGAAGCCGAGCAGGAGAAGGTCGACGCCCAACTTCCGGTAGGCGACGATGCGTTCGGCGATCTGCTCCGGGGTGCCGATGAGCCCCGTACGGAAGCCGTCGTTGTACTGCACGAGGTCCTCGAACGTGGAGTCCTGCCACATGCCCTTGCCGTCGGCCGAGGACTGCCCGGCCTGCTTCACCGCGGCTCCGAAGCCTTCCACGGCCTCGCGGTCGGCCTTGGCGACGATCTCGCGGAGCGTGTCGCGGGCCTCGGCCTCGGTGTCACGGGCGATGAGGAAGCCGTTGAGGCCGAACTTCGGTGCGGTACGGCCGACTTGGGCCGCCGAGCGCCGTACGTCGGCGATCTGTTCGGTGACGCCGTCGAAGTCCTTGCCGTTGGAGAAGTACCAGTCGGAGACGCGGCCGGCCATCGCGCGGGCGGCGGTGGAGTTGCCGCCCTGGAAGATCTCGGGGTGGGGTCGTTCGGGGGTGTTGAGGGGCTTGGGCTTGAGGGAGAAGTCGCGCAACCGGTAGAAGTCACCGGCGAGTTCGGTGTGGTCCTCGGTCCAGATCTGGCGCAGCGCCTGGATGAACTCCTCGGAGCGGCGGTAGCGCTCGTCGTGCTCAAGCCAGGGCTCGCCGAGCGCGGTGAACTCGCCCTTGAACCAGCCGGAGACGACGTTGACGGCGAAGCGGCCGTTCGACAGGTGGTCGGCGGTGGCGCCGAGTTTGGCGAGGACGCCGGGGTGCCAGAGGCCGGGGTGGACGGCGGCGATGACCTTCAGGCGCTGGGTGGCGAGGAGGAGGGCGAGGCTGAAGCTGGTCGACTCGTGCTGGAACTCGGCTCCGTAGCTGGCCATGTAGCGGACCTGGCTGAGCGCGTACTCGAAGCCGTTGTTCTCGGCGAGGACCGCGAGTTCGCGGTTGTACTCGTAGCTCCAGTCGGTGCGTTGTTCGATCTTGCTGGTGACGAGTCCCCCGCTGACGTTGGGGACCCAGTAGGCGAATTTCACGGGCTCGGCGGCCATGCGGAACTCCTGTTGCGGAGAGTTTTCGGGCATGCCGAATTCCGGGCACACGAAACGGCGTGCGGAAGAACGGAATTCAGGCGGGGAGGGAGAGACGGCGGCGGATCACAGGACGGAAGTGACGGGGATCAGGCCGCGGTGCAACAGGAGGCGCTGGAGACGCGCGCGAGGTCGACGTGGCGTCGCCGCGTGAGGTCCAGTCGCATCTTCATGCCGTCGATCGTGGCAGCCGTCGGCGGGGAGCGTCAAGGAAAACCCGACCGGTCTCGTATCGCGGACCATTGAATTTCACGAAGGTGTGACAGGGAAACCCTTGAACAGGCCGGGAAATCGGCCGCATTCTGCGGGCATGCGGACCGAACAACTGGAATACATCGCGGCCGTGACCCGGCTCGGCTCGCTGCGCCGGGCCGCCGAGGAACTGCGCCTGTCACAGCCCGCGTTGAGCGAGACCGTGCGGAATCTCGAACGTGAACTCGGCGTCGATCTCCTGGAGCGCAAAAGGTCCGGCGCGACGATGAGCGCGGAGGGCCGGGAGCTGCTGCCGAAGATCGTCGATGTGATCGACGCGGTGGACCGGCTGCGTGCGGCGGCGGGCGAGCAGCACCGGATCAGCCGCATGGTGCGGGTGGGCACGGTCAACGCGGCGACCGTGCCGCTGTTGCTTCCCGTCGTGCGCGCGTTCCGTGCCTCGCATCCGCTGACCCAGGTCGAGGTGGTCGGCGCGCAGCAGACGGACATCCACCGGGCGCTGTCGGAGGGCGGGTTCGATCTGGGGCTGGTCAATCACCTGGACGGCGACGACATGCCGGCCGACTTCGAGTCCACCGAGCTGCTGTCGGGACTGCCGGTGGTGTGTGTGCGCCCGGACAGTCCGCTGGCGTCCCGGACGACGGTCAGTGTGGACGACCTCCTCACCGAGCCGCTGATCGGTATGCGGTCCGGCTATGTGATGCACCGCTATGTCCACCGGCTGCTCGATGGGCGAGGTCCCGCTTTCGCGTTCTCGACCGACGGCGCCGAGATGGGCAAGCTCATGGTCGCGGAGGGGCTCAGGGTGACGGTCCTGCCCGACTTCAGCGTGGTCGGGGACCCGCTGGAGCGGCTCGGCGCGATCACCTACCGGCCGATCGCCGGCGCCACGGCCCGCGTCCTGCTGATGCTGCGCCGGCGCCGCGCGGAGTCCGTACCGCAGGCGGCCGGGGATCTGCACGAGGCGTTCGTGCGCCGGGCAAGGGAGCTGAGCGAAGCAGGCGTCTGAGGTCGTGACCGCGGGGTCAGTCCTCGTCGCCCACCGGGACCACCACGAGGAACGCGTCGGACTTCAGGTCCATGACGACCCTGGCCGGCTGACCCTCGGCGCGGCGTCGTGCCGCGAACTCCTCGGCGGGCCATGATCCGCGCGGAGCCCCCGCCGGAAACCGCTCCAACACCTTCGCGCCCATGTCCGCAGACACCTCCAGCATCGACCTTCGACTCCCCACGGGGACCGTGGTACCTGTTCGTTTGCCCGCGATCGACACCCGCATGCCACCCGCCTCGCCGCACCGGGAGCACATACATCCTTCGGGTGACAGCCGCATCCGCCGGGCGCCTCGAGCCGGAAGCACCTCACGCCCCCTTCCCCCGTCTCCCGGAGCGCGCACCATGAACGTCTCGGTCGTCCTGTTCACCTCGGACCTGCGTCTTCACGACCATCCCGCGCTGCGCGCCGCCGCCGAGGCCCGCCAGGTGGTCCCCCTCTTCGTCCGCGACCGGGGGGTGGCGGACACCGGGTTCGCCGTGCCCAACCGGCTGGCGTTCCTCGCCGACTGTCTGCGCGATCTCGACGCGGGCCTGCGCGAACGGGGCGGCCGACTGGTGCTCCGCTCCGGTGACGTCGTCGACGAGGTGTGCAAGGTGGCCGCCGAGACGGACGCCGACGAGGTGCACATGGCGGCGGACGTGAGTGACTTCGCGCGGCGGCGCGAGCAGCGGCTGCGGCGGGCGCTGGAGGCGGAGGGCCGACGGTTGCACGTCCACGACACCGTGACGACGGCCGTCGCGCCCGGCGCGGTGACCCCGGCCTCCTCGGACCACTTCGCGGTCTTCACGCCGTACTACCGGCAGTGGTCCGGACAGCAACTACGCGCCCCGCTCGCCGCGCCGCGCACCGTGCGGGTCCCCGGCGGTGTCGGTTCCGAGGAACTGCCCGAGCGTTCCGCGGTAGTCGGGTTGTCACCGGGCCTGGCGACGGGCGGGGAGGTCGAGGGCCGCAAGGTGCTGACCCGGTGGCTGCGCAACGGCATCGCCGAGTACGAGGAACTGCACGACGCCCTGGCAGCAGACTCGACCTCCCATCTCTCACCCCATCTCCACTTCGGCACCCTCTCCACCGTCGAACTGGTCCATCGAGCAGGGCAGTTGGCAGGTCCGGGCGCCGAGGCCTTCGTACGGCAGCTCGCGTGGCGGGACTTCCATCGTCAGGTGCTGGCGGCCAGGCCCGCGGCCGCCGGCGCCGACTACCGTACGAAACACGACCGTTGGCGGTCCGAGCACACGGCCCGCGAGGACATCGCGGCCTGGAAGGAGGGCCGTACCGGCTATCCGCTGATCGACGCGGCGATGCGCCAACTGCGCCACGAGGGCTGGATGCACAACCGGGGACGCCTGCTGACGGCGAGCTTCCTCACCAAGACGCTCTACGTCGACTGGCGGGTGGGCGCCCGGTACTTCCTCGACCTCCTGGTCGACGGCGATGTGGCCAACAACCAGCTCAACTGGCAGTGGATGGCGGGCACCGGCACCGACTCGCGCCCCAACCGGGTGCTCAACCCCCTCACCCAGGCCAAGCGGTACGACCAGGACGGCGCGTACGTCCGCCGCTGGGTGCCCGAACTCGCCGAGTTGGACGGGCCGTCGGTGCACGAACCGTGGAAACTCAAGGGACTTGACCGTGCGGCGGTCGGCGACTATCCGGATCCGATCGTCGAACTCGCCGACGGGCTGGCGCGTTTCCGGCGCGGACGGTCAGGCGAGTGAGGCCCCGTACGCCCCCGACAGAAGGTCCACGGCATCGGTGAGTGTCGCCGGCCGCAGCGCGCCCCGGGCCGAGGTGCCGGACCAGCCGGGGCCGGCCAGCACCACCGAGGGCCGGCGTCGGGCGCCCCGCACTCCCCAGCGGAGGTCGGCGAGATGCCGGGCCAGCGGTGCGCTCGCCGTGGAGCGCGCCTGGGCCCACAGGACGACGGCCGCCGGACCCAACCGTCGTACCGCCTCGGTGAGTGCCTCCGCCGGTACGGCGGCGCCGAACATCCTTGTGGGCAGGCCGAGTTCACCCAGTGCGGCGTTGAGCGCCTCGATCGGCAGGGTGTGCTGTTCGCCGGGGACGCAGGCCAGGACGACGGGCGAGGAGTCCGGCTGCCGCTCGGGAAGTTCCAGTTCGGGAAGTTCGGGAAGTGGGGTGCGGCGGCGCAGGGCGGTGGAGACGTGCCAGGACAGCAGGTGCTCCACCTCGACGTAACGGTCCCCGGACGACGCCCACTTGCGTCCCACCGCGTGCAGGGTCGGCACCATCACCTCCTGCCAGGCGACGACGACGCCGTACCGGCCGACGGCATCGGCCAGTTGACGCTCGACGGCCGGTGCGTCGAGGCGCACGGCGGCGCGCGCCAGACCTCGGCACTCCTGGCGCACATCCCCGAGGGGCAGCGCGCCGGGGGCCCGCGAGGCTCCGGGCGCGCGGTGCGTCGACTCCGTGTGCGAACCGGCGGTCGCCTTCGCCTTCCGTGCCGCCTCGGCGGGCGGCACGCCCGAGGAGGTCAGCCGGCACATCGCCTCCAGCAGTGCCACGTCCCGCGAGGTCCAGCGCCGGTGCCGTCCTTCGGCGCGGACCGCGGGACCGATGCCGTAGCGCCGCTCCCAGGACCGCAGCGTGGTGGGCGCCACGCCCAGTCGGCGGGCCAACGCGCCGGTCGTCAGGGGTACTTCGGCCGCCGACCGGTCGGCCGCGTCTCCGTCGGCGGGCAATTCGCTCATCCGGCGACTATACGACGCAGAAACGATGCGACTTGATGGCCTTGATCCTCGGCTCTCACGATGACCGCACCGGGACGTTCCCGGGAAACCCCCGAACCGCCGTGGCTCGACGTCCTCGACCGGGGCGGTCGCCGTCCGACGTGAGGAACCGTCGCCATGAGCCCGCAGCCCGGCGCCGCCTGCCCCGTCCCGGCGGCGGACGCGCTGACCGACGAGGAACTGGCCAGGGGGCTGGTGGCGGGCGACGAGGACTGTCTGGCCGTCGCGTATCACCGCTGGTCGCCGCTGGTGCACACGCTCGCCCGGCGCTCGCTGGGGGACGCCGTGGAGGCCGAGGACGTGACCCAGCAGGTGTTCCTCGGGGTGTGGCGCGGGCGGCGGGGTTTCCGGCCCGAGCGCGGCGCGATCGGCGGCTGGATCGTCGGTATCGCCCGACGCAGGATCGCCGACGCGCTGTCCGCCCGCACCCGTCGCCT
This sequence comes from Streptomyces sp. NPDC101776, assembly GCF_044766845.1. NCBI lineage: Bacteria > Bacillati > Actinomycetota > Actinomycetes > Kitasatosporales > Streptomycetaceae > Streptomyces > Streptomyces sp. NPDC101776. The sequence goes on from NZ_JBIWMV010000003.1 coordinate 65,153, forward strand.
GCATCTCGTGGCCGCCGCCGGGTCGTCGCTCGTGCTCGACGATCACACGGCCCGGAAGCCCGAGTCGGCGCTCGACCGCGTCCTGGTCCTGCGCGAACTGGCCCGGCTGCCCGCGCCGCAACAGCGGGTACTGCGGCTGACGTACTACGAGGACCTCACCCAGACCCAGATCGCACGGCGCACGGGCTGGCCGCTCGGCACGGTCAAGAGCCACGCACGACGTGGGCTGCGCCAGTTGCGCCGCCGTCTCCAGGACGACGAACAGCCCGATCTCCGCCCACAAGCCTGAGCACTACACATAAAGGAGAAATAAGAGCAGAATGGAGACAAGCGGCTCATACCGCACACCGCACCGGACGCGGTCGGGCCAGTAAGTCAAAGGAGACGAATCATGGCCAACGTCTCGCACACCAGAGGTGACATGGCGAGCCACCCTGATGTCTCCGAAATGCAGGCGCGCTACGCCCGCATGCTCGGTGGACGCGATGTGGCGCTCGTGGACGGGCCGGTGTTCCTGCTCGGTCTGTACTGCGCCGTATCCCCGTGGATACTCCACTACACGACGAGCCAGCCCGCTCTCGTGCCGCACAACCTGATCGTCGGCATCGCGATCGGCCTGCTGGCCCTCGGGTTCACCAGGGCGCCGGAGCGTATGTACGGCCTCAGCTGGGCGATGAGCGCGCTGGGCGTCTGGATGATCATCTCGCCGTGGATCGTCGGCGACAGCCCCGACAAGGGCGTCATCCTGAACAACGTCATCATCGGCGGACTGGCCGTGCTCCTGGGCCTGGTGTGTGCCGGTACGGCGGCGCGGAGCACTCCCAAGCCATAGCGACCCCGGACCACAGCGACCCCGCATCGTCGCGAACCCGAAAGGCAGGCACGCCCCCTTCAGTGGTCGCCCGGCACCAGCCACGGCGACTGCGGGAGGGGGCTACCGGTCTCCAGGACGGACTTGAGGTTGGACAGTACGGCCGGCCAGCCGCCGGACACGTCGGACAGCTCGCCCTCGTCCGCGAGGTCCTCGTGGGTGACGGTGAGGCGCACGATGTCCTCGTGCCGCCGGATGTCGTAGGTGACGCGGGAGTACGTGTCCTCCCGCCCCTCGTTCTCCGGCGAGGTCCACGTGGTCACCAGGCGGTTCGGGCGGTCGCTCTCGACGACGGTCCCGACGACGTCGGCGATACCGGAACCGTCCGTGCGCACATGCTCCCAACGGGAACCCGGCCGCCAGTCGGACACATTGCCGTGGCCCCAGTAGACGGCGGTCAGATCCGCGTCGGTGAGCGCGTCCCAGACCTTCTCGGGGGTGCTCGCGATGTAGGTGACGTAGACGAATGTCGGCTTGTCGGTCATGGCTTCCTCGGCTCGTCGCTTCACGGCGCCGAGCGCGCGCAGTCGCGGGCGCTCGAACTTGTCGATCCAGCGCTCCTGCATCTCGTGCAGCGGCACCGGATTGAGGTAGTGCAGCTTCTCCCGCCCGCGCCGCACCGTGCTGACCAGGTTGGCGGCCTCCAGGACGGCCAGATGCCGGGTCACCGACTGACGGGTCATGTCGATACGCCCGCACAACCCCCCGAGCGTCTGCCCGTTGTGCTCGTGCAGCCGGTCCAGCAGCCGTCGGCGGGTCTCGTCGGCCAGGGCCTTGAAGACCGCGTCCATCCCTGAGTCGTGTTCGGATCGCACACTCAACGTTATGCAGCCAATTTCCTGCATGTCAAGGCGAGCGGCTTCGCCGTCGTCCGATACGGACTGTTCTACGGCGTCTCAGCCCAGGAAAGCGCCCAGCTCGCGGCGGTACGCGGCCACCCAGTCGTGCGCGTCCCGGATCTCGTCCACGACACCGCTCGCCCGCAGCTCCGCCATGCCCCGTTCACCGCGCTCGGCGCCGGCCTCGATGCCTCGCGCGCACCGGTCCTGCCACCACAGGACCGTGTCGAGGAGCGGTTCGGTGTCGTCGAGGCCGTACGCGTCGCAGAGCAGCGCGATCCGGCGGGCGCTCGCCGGCACATCGGTGATGCCCGGGCCGAGGTCCAGGTACTGCCAGCAGACATGGGCGAGGTCGTGGACGCGCTCGCCGGGAGCGGCGAGATCCCAGTCGACGAAGGCCAGGGGGCGCCACGCGCCGTCGTAGACGGTGTTCTTGGGTGCCAGGTCGTTGTGGCAGACGACGTCCTGGTCGCCGGCCTCCGGTGTGCCGTGGGTCAAGTCGTGGAATTCGCGGACGAGTTGTGCGACGCGGACCAGGCTGTCGTCGCTGCGGGCGGCGGAGCGTTCGCCGGGGCCGAGTGCCGCGCGGCCCTCGATGTACCGGAACACCTCCCGCCCTCGCTCGTCCGTGCCGAGGAGGCGCGGCGCTCCCGCCCACCCCCGCCGCTCGAACAGCGCGAGCAGCCCGGTGACGTACCGCGATCGCTCAGCGGGCGTACGGCGTACGGTCTCCCCGATCCGTACGACCTCGTTGACCGCCCCTCCGCCCAGCACCGATTCCTCCATGCGGTACGCCTCCTCGAAATCGCTCGACCGCACGAGTGTCCCTTGGCACCCTGCGCTCATGGATCACATGGATCACTCGGAGGCACTGCTCATCGGCGGACGCGCCGGGGTCGGGAAGACGACCGTCGGCCGGGAGGTGTCAGCGCGGCTGCGGGCGGCGGAGGTCGCCCATGCCGTGATCGACGGGGACTTCATGGGGCAGGTGCATCCGGCGCCGGCCGGCGATCCGCACCGGACGGCGATCGGCGAGGCCAACTTGACCGCCGTGTGGGGGAATTACGCCGCGCTGGGGTACCGGCGGCTGGTGTACACGAACACGGTGAGCGTGCTCGACGAGGCGGCCGGACAGTTCCGCAGGGCGATGGGGGCGGACACCCGGATCGTACGTGTGCTGCTGACCGCGTCCGACGAGACGGCGGCGACACGGCTGAACGGGCAGGAGATCGGCACCGAGTTGGAGCGCGAGCTGGCCAACAGTGCCCGGAAGGCGCGGGTGTTGGACGAGCGGGCGCCCGTGGACACCGTGCGGGTGGTGACCGACGGGCGCTCCGTCGTCGACATCGCGGGCGAGGTGCTCGCCGCGACAGGCTGGGTCAACTACCTCTAGGCACCGGCTGGTTCGGGGTCCGGTGCGGTTTCCGTGAGGAATTCCTCGGTGATCTCCTTGGGGCCGAACGGCCAGACCTTCTCCAGGCGGGCCCAGATCACGAACGCGACGCAGCCCAGGGCCACCCAGGCGAGGGACCACTCGATGGGGTGGCGGCCCGGGGAGTTCTTGTCCGCGTAGCCGTAGATCACGCACCAGCCGACGAAGGCGATGATGCTCGGCACGGGGTAGAGCCACATCCGGTACGGGCGGCGCAGGGTCGGCTGGCGTTTGCGCAGGACCGTCAGGGCGATGATCTGGGCCAGTGCCTGGACGATGACCATGACCGTGGTCAGGAGTTGGATCAGGGTCGCGAGGTCGGTGTGGCGGCCGATGAGGAAGCCGATCGCCGTGATGACGCCCATGGTGGCCAGGCCCAGCATCGGGAAGCGGTGCTTGGGGTGGAGCTTGGCGTAGGGGCGGAAGAAGACGCGTTCGCGGGCCGCGTCGTAGGGCACCCGGGAGCCGCCGAGTAGCCCGGTGAAGACCGAGGCGAAGGCCGTGATCAGGATCAGGACCGTGACCGTGTCGGCGGCGCCCTTGCCCCAGGTCTTCTCCAGGACCGCCGAGGCCACCGACGTGGAGGCGATGTCGTTCACGTTCGTCATCCGGTGCCAGTCGATGACGCCCAGCGTGCCGATCTGGAGCATCAGGTAGATCGCCATGATGCCGACGATGGAGAAGAGGATGGAGCGCGGCAGGGTGCGGCCGGGGTCCTTGATCTCGGCGCCCATGTACGCGGTGGTGTTGTAGCCGAGGTAGTCGTAGATGCCGATGGTCAGGCCGCCGGCGAAGCCGAGCCAGAAGTGGTCGCTGCCCAGGTCGAAGGCGTGCGCCGGGTAGGTGAAGGCGAGGTCGCCGCTGAAGTGGGTCGCGGCGGCCAGGATCACCAGGAACACCGAGGCGATCATCACGGTCCACATGACGGCGGTGATGCGGGCGATGTTCTCGATGCCGCGCCACAGGAGCAGGATCACCAGGGCGATCACGCCGAGGCCGATGAGGTCGCCCGAGGTCTTGCCCAGGTCCGGTGCCAGATAGCCGAGATACTGCACGAAGCCGACCACGCCGGTGGACATGATCAGCGGGATGAAGAGCATCGCGGTCCACACGAACAGGAACGGCATCAGCCGGCCGGTGCGGTACTGGAAGGCCTGGCGCAGATAGACGTAGCTGCCGCCGGAGCCGGGCATCGCGGCGCCCATCTCGGCCCATACGAGCCCGTCGGCGAGCGCGAGGATCGCGCCCGCGACGAAGCCGATCACCGCCTGCGGGCCGCCGAACGCGGCGACCATCAGCGGGATCGTCACGAACGGACCGATGCCGCACATCTGGCTCATGTTGATGGCGGTGGCCTGGAAGAGGCCGACGCGGCGGACGAACCCGCCGTCGGGGGGCGGACTACCGGGAGGCGGACTACCGGACATGGGGACTCCTGGGGCTGGTCACGGGGAGAGGGATACGGCGAGGGGATACGAGGTGGCCCGGCGCGGGTGACTGGGCGATAAAGTTAAGGAGCCTTACTAGACTCGTCAAGAGGCTGTCCCTGATGCCGGAGAATGATGCGATGCCCGTCAGTGACGCCGTGGAGCGACCGGACCAGCCCTGGAGCCGTCAGCGGCTGCGCAGTACCAACGCGCGGCTGCTGCTCGACCGGCTGCGTACCGCCGGTGCCGCCTCGCGCGCCCAACTCGCCCGCGAGACAGGCCTGTCGAAGCCGACGGTCTCCAGCGCGCTGGCCGCGCTGGAGGAGGCGGGGCTGGTCCACGAGGTCGGCACGCAGGCTCCCGAGCGCGGCCGGACCGCCGTGCTGTACGCCCCCGATCCGTCCGCCGGGTACGCGCTCGGGATCGACGTCGGCCGTAGCTGGCTGCGGGTCGCGGTCGCCAATCTGGACGGCGAGGTGGTGGCACGGGCGGACGTCCGCAACCGGGCCCGCAGTTCGGGCGCCATGGCCGAGCTGGTGGTCGCCACCGCGCACCAGGTGGTCGCCAACTCCGAGGTCGCACCGGCCGCGGTGGTGCACGCCGTGGTGGGCACACCGGGTGTCTACGACGAGGAGCGGCGCCGGGTGCGCTTCGCGATGCATCTGCCGGGCTGGGGCCGGGCCGGGCTTTTCGACCGGATGCGGGAGGAGCTGGGCGTCCCGCTGGAGGTGCACAACGACGCGAATCTCGCGGCGCTGGGCGAGTACACGTACGGCGTCGGCGCGGGCAGCCGGCTGTTCGCGTACATCATGATCGGCACCGGTCTCGGCATGGGTGTGGTCAGCGAGGGACGGCTGTTCACGGGGGCACACGGCGGCGCAGGAGAGATCGGGTTCCTGCCGTGGCCGGGGCGGCAGAAGCCGGAGACGCTGGAGGACGCGGTCTCCGGGGTGGCCGTCGTGGAGGCGGCCCGGATGTTCGGCATGAGCGGTCAGCAGCTCACCGCGAAGGCCGTGTTCGACGCCGCCCGGCAGGGAAACGCCGCCGCCGTCAAGGCGGTTGAGCTGGAGGGCGAGCGGATCGCGCACACGGTGGCCGCCGCCGCGGCCGTGCTCGATCCGGACCTCGTGGTCCTCGGCGGTGGCGTCGGACACAGCGTGGATCTGCTGCTGCGCCCGGTCCGGGAGAACCTGCGCGCGCTCACTCCGCTCCGGCCGAAGATCGTGCCGAGCGCGCTGGGCGAGGACGCGGTGCTGCTGGGTGCGGTGGCCACCGCCCTGGGCACCGCACGCGACCTGGTCTTCGAGCGCCGCTCGGCGTCCTGAGCAACTCGCTCACGGGCAACGGTGATTGACAGGCCCCCTCGCGCGCCCTACCTTCTGGTGCGGTTAGTAAAGCTTCCTAACTTGACGAGGCTGGAGACCGCAGTGTTCCACCGCCCCGCCGTTCCCCCACTCCGCAGCGGCCGTCTCACCACGGCCGCGATCGCCCTCGGTCTGCTGGGCACCCTCGCCACCAGCGCCTGGGCGGGAGCCCGGGAGCCGTCCCCGCAGCAGCGCGCGCAGGCCCCGGTGACCGCCGTACGCCCGACGGCCGGGACCGCCACCCCGCTGTCCGGCTACACGATCCAGTCGTCCGCCAAGGTCACCGCCTCCCCCGCGGCCGTCTCCTCCCCCGGCTATCGGCCGACCGGCTGGTACCCGGCCGGCGCGCGCTCGACCGTCCTCGCTGCCCTGATCGCCGACGGCGTCTACCCGGACCCCTTCTACTCGACCAACCAGCGGAAGATCCCGAAGGCCGACTTCCAGGTGCCGTGGTGGTACCGCAGCGACTTCACGGTCACGGACCGCACCGAGCGCACCCACCTGGACTTCAGCGGGGTGATCTCGGCGGCCGACGTCTACGTCAACGGCAAGCAGGTGGCCAAGGCCGCCGACGTCAACGGCGCCTATACACAGCACGAGTTGGACGTCACCTCGCTCGTCCGCTCCGGCACCAACACGGTCGCCTTCCGCATCCGGCCGAACGACCCGAACAAGAACCTCACCATGGGCTGGATCGACTGGCTCCAGCCGCCGCCCGACCAGAACATGGGCATCGTCCGTGACGTCCTCGTCCGGCGCGGCGGCCCGGTGGCCCTGCGCGACGCGCACGTGGTGACCAGCCTGGCCGTCCCGTCGCTCGCCACCGCCGACCTGACGGTGAAGGCGCGGGCCCGCAACGACTCGAACGCCCCCGTCACCGCGCGGATCAGCGGCAGCATCGGCACGAAGACCTTCGCCACGACCGTCTCCCTCGCCGCGCACCGGACGAAGACCGTCACCTTCTCCGTCCACCTGGACTCCCCGAAGGTCTGGTGGCCGGCGGGCATGGGCGGCCGGCCGCTCTACGACCTCGACCTCACCGCCGCCGTGAACGGTGCCCCCTCCGACACAGCGCACGAGAGCTTCGGCATCCGCGACGTACAGGCCCCGCTGAACTCCGACGGCGCCCGCCAGTACCGCGTCAACGGCCGCAAGCTGCTGATCAAGGGCGGCGGTTGGTCCCCGGACGAGTTCCTGCGCTGGGACCGGACGTACGTCGAGGACCGCCTCAAGTACGCCCTCGACCTCGGCCTGAACACCATCCGGCTGGAAGGGCACATCGAGCCGGACGAGTTCTTCGACCTGGCCGACCGCTACGGCATTCTGACCCTCCCCGGCTGGGAGTGCTGCGACAAGTGGGAGGGCCAGGTCAACGGGGGCGAAACGGGTGACAAGTGGACCGCCGCCGACTACCCGGTCGCCAAGGCGTCGATGACCGCCGAGGCAGCCCGGCTGCGCGACCACCCGAGCGTGATCTCCTTCCTCATCGGCAGCGACTTCGCGCCTGACGCGACGATCGAGAAGACCTACGTCGACGCGCTGAAGGCCGCCGACTGGAGGACTCCGGTGGTCGCCGCCGCGTCGGACAACTCGTCGCCGATCAGCGGCAGTTCGGGCATGAAGATGACGGGCCCCTACGACTGGATCCCGCCGGACTACTGGTACGCCAAACGCGAGGGCGGCGCCACCGGCTTCAACTCCGAGACCAGCGCGGGCCCCGACATCCCCACCCTCGACACCCTGCGCCGGATGATGACCCCGGCCGAACTGGCCACCCTCTGGAAGGACCCGACCACCAAGCAGTACCACCGCTCCCCGTCACCGGTCTTCAACACCCTGAAGCTCTACGACAACGCCCTCACCGGCCGCTACGGCCCGCCGACGAGCCTCACCGACTACGTCCGCAAAGCCCAGTTGGCCCAGTACGAGAACGTGCGGGCCCAGTTCGAGGCGTACGAGCGCAACGCCACCGACGCCTCGAAGCCGTCCACCGGGGTCGTCTACTGGATGTTCAACAGCGGCTGGACCTCGCTGCACTGGCAGTTGATGGACCGTTACCTCGACCAGGGCGGCGCCTACTTCGGCGCGAAGAAGGCGAACGAGCCGCTGCACATCCAGTACTCCTACGACAACCGCTCGGTCGTCGTGCTGAACAACCAGAACTCCCCAGCACGGCAACTCACCGCGCGCGCAACGCTGTTCGACACCGACGGCACGCAGAGGTACGACAAGAAGGTGACCGGGGTGAAGGTCTCCGGCGGCGGCGCGCACAGCACCGCGCTCACCCTGCCCACGTCGGTCCCCGGGCTGTCGACGACGTACCTGGTGCGGCTGACCCTGACGGACGCGTCCGGCAAGGAGGTGAGCCGGAACGTGTACTGGCTCTCGGCCAAACCCGACACGCTCGACTGGGCGCACACCGACTGGTACTACACGCCGACGACGAGCTACGCGGACCTCAAGGGGCTCAACTCGATGGCGCGGGTGCCGGTTTCGGCGACGGCGTCGACCTCGGCGGGCGCGGACGGCACCTCGGCCACGACCGTCACGGTGCGCAACTCCGGTCAGGGGAAGACACCTTCGCTCCTCACCGACGTCCATCTCGTGGACTCGGCGGGCAAGCCGGTGCTGCCGGTGCGGTGGTCCGACAACGAAGTGAGCCTGTGGCCCGGGGAGTCGAGGACGCTGACGGTGACCTACCGGACGGCGGATCTGCACGGATCGGCGCCACGGGTGCGGGTCTCCGGCTGGAACACGCCGGAGCGGACGGTCCCGGCGGCGTGAACAACTGAAAACCCGTGGGGCCCGGCCGCCGCCGGGCCCCACCGGTCGTCATCAGCTGACGTTGAGCGCGGTGTCGTCGAGGACGAAGGACGTCTGGAGGGTGGACCCTTCGACGCCGCTGAACTTGATGGTGGCGGTGGTGCCGGCCAGGGAGGAGACGTCGAAGGACTTCAGGACGTATCCGGAGGCCGCGTTCAGGTTGGAGTACGTGGCCAGGGTGGTGGACCCGGCGGTGACCGTCAGCTTGTCGTAGGCGGTGCTGGTGGTGGTCTCCGCGGTGTCCACGTGCAGATAGAAGCTGAGGGTGGCGGAGCAGCCGGACGGGATGGTCACCGACTGGGACAGGGTGTCGGTGTGGGCCGTTCCGTACCCGTCGAGCCAGGCCTTGTAGGAACCGGTGCGGGCGGCCTCGCTGGTCGAGCTGGTGATGACGCCGCTGCTCGCGGTCCAGGTGGTGTTGCCGGACTCGAAGCCCGGGTTGCCGAGCAGCTGGGCGGCGGTGCAGGTGCCGCCTCCTCCGCCACCGCCGCCGGTGCTGCCGTCGCCGGCCAGCCACGCGGTGGCGTTGAGGGCGAGGGCGGCATTGGTGGCGCCGGTGTCGTTCCAGCCGTCGTAGAGCGTGTTGCCGGACTGGCCGGTGCCGTCGTCGACGGGCGAGGTGTCGCCCCAGAAGGCGACGCGACCGCTGCCGAAGGTGCTGGTCGCGAAGAACGCGCCGGTGTTGCCGGAGTAACCGCTGCGGTACACGAGGCCCTTGACGTTCGCGTTGTCGGCGGGCTTGAGCGTGGCCGTCGTGCCGTCGGCGATCAGGCTCTTGGTGACCGTGCCGAAGGCGCCGTTCAGGACCGCGTTGCTGCTGTCGCTGATCGCGGCGGGGTAGCCGGAGCTGATGTCGAGGGTGTCGATGGAGAAGCCGAACGGGTCGGTCGAGTCGACGCTGTTGTTCGTCATCAGGTCGTTGAGGATCTCGACCGCGTCCTCGCCGTCGCTGTTGCGGTCGGCGCCGGTGTGGTCGGAGATCATGAAGAGGCCGCCGCCGTTCTGGACGAACGTCATGATCGCGGTCTTCTCGGCCGTCGTGAACAGCGTGTTGGGCTCGGGCAGGACCAGCGTGTCGAAGTTCGACAGGTCGGTCGTCGACGAACCGCCGTAAGTCAGCGCACTGGTAGCGGTCTTGAGGCTGTAGTCGCCGGTCTTCTGGAGGTCGACGCCCCAGGACGAGAGGGCCCCGGTCCAGTCGGTCTCGGCGGACGGGGAGGAGTCCTGGGACAGCGGGTCTGGCTTGCTGGTGGAGATGATCCAGTCCGCGTTGCCCGCCTCTTCGGCGTGGCCGTCGTCGAACAGGACGCGGTGCGTGGTGGCCGCGTGCGCGGGCGTGGCCGTGGTGGTGACCTGAAGGGCGGCCCCCGTGACGAGAAGCCCCAGGCCGGCGAGGGCGGTGGTGAGTCTGCGGCGGGATCTTCTGGATCCAAGCATCCGGCGAACCTCCGTGAGGGGATGGGGAAGGGTGCGGTGCGGGCGCCTGATCTGCGCGCGTAGAACGGTAGTTGGGGAGTTCTACACGCGTTGAACGATTGAAAGGTACATGGCATGAAGGGGTGGTGAACAGAAAGTCCCGGCAATAACAGCCAACAGAACTCGGCCGGACTGCCTTGGCGTCCAGTGGGCACATGAAGAGAGCAGCACTATCGACAAAGAGGGGCGGAGATGGAGATCTCGGGCATCATCAGTGCCATCATCATCGGCATCATCATTGGCGTGCTGGGACGGCTCGTCGTCCCCGGGCGCCAGCACACAGGCGTGATCCTGACGATCGTCGTCGGCATCGTGGCCGCGCTGATCGGCGCGGCGATCGCATCGGGCCTGGGGGTCGCCGACACCAAGGGCATCGACTGGATCGAGTGGCTCATCCAGATCGGTCTGGCAGCGGTCGGCATCGCCGCGCTGGACAGGTCGAGGGTGCGCCGCTGAGCGGACACCCTCGCCGCCGCACAGCGCTCCGCCCGTCGATCCGGACTCCGGCCCGCCGCGCCACCGGGCCGATCCCGCCGCGCCCGCCCCTCAGGGGCGGGCGCGGTCGGCCGAACTGGCCCGCATCGGGCGCCCGTTGACCTCGGGTCTACGGCTCGTACACGTACGGCGTCGTCGTGGTCAGCCGGGCGAACCCGAGGCGTTCGAGGATGGGGCGGCTCTCGTCGGAGGCGTCGACCTGGAGGTAGCGGTAGCCGCGGTCCGCGGCGATGCGGGCGCGGTGGGCGATCAGCGCGCGGTAGATGCCACGGCCCCGCCAGGCCTTCACCGTGCCGCCGCCCCACAGACCGACGAAGTCGGTGCCGGGAACGAGTTCCATCCGGGCCGCGCTCACCGCCTCGTCACCGGCGAGGGCGACGACGGCCACCAACGAGTCGGGGTCGGCGGCGAGTTGGTCGAGGAGGCGGGCGCGCAGCCGGGCGCTGTCCGTGCCAAAGGCCTGCTCGTGCACGTCCGCCAGGAGGTCGATGCCGGCCCGGTCGGTGGCGGTCAACAGGCGGACGCCGTCCGGCAGTTCGGCGTCGAGAGTGAGTGCGGCGACCTCCCCGATCATCAGCGCCTCCTGCGGCTCCGGCGTGAACCCCGCCGCCGTCAGCCGCTCTCCGAGATCCGTCGGCAGGTCGTGGCCGTAGAGCTTCCACTCGAAGTCACGGCCGAGCCCGGTGAAATACGCGATCTGCTCGGCGATCGCCGCGTCCGCGTCGGTGGCGTCCAGGTCCGACCACACCACACCGTTCCACCCATGCGCGTCCGCGGCGACATGCCGCACCACTCCCCCGACCCGCTCGACACGCGCCCCGGGTCCGTCGGGCCGAACCCGTTCGCGCAGTTCACGATCGTGGAGGGCGAGTACCGCGACGAGATCCATGCGCTCACTTCAGCACCAGCGCCCGACCCCGGCAACGGATTTACGCTCACTGTTGCGGCACCCTGTGCACAAGCGCCCCAAAGGGGCGCGGGGCTGTTACATGTGCGGCTCCGCCTCGTGGGCGCGACCAGCCCCCACCGACCCGCAGACAGAAATCCGGACGGCACCGCGCCCTACGCCTCCCCGAAGTAACGCCCCGTCTCAAGGTCGGCGATCAGACCGACCTCCACCGGCTCCCACCCCGTCCGCTTCCGCGTCCCCTCACTCGACGCCGGGCAATCCAACGAAGCGACCAGCCCGAGAAACCCGAAGTGCTCGACCGCCTGCTCTGCGGGCACACTGCCGGTCGGGACACCGAGACGGCGAGCGACAACCTCGGCGATCGAGCGGAGCGCCAACGCCTCGTCGCCGACCGCGTGGTACTGCGCGCCCGCCGGTGCCGACTCCAGGGCCCATCGATACAGCCGCGCCGCGTCGAGCCGGTGCACGGCGGGCCAGCGGGCGGAGCCGTCGCCGACGTACGCCGACAGGCCCTTCTCCCGTGCCACGGCGATCAGTTGGGGGACGAATCCCTGGTCGCCCGTGCCGTGCACGGACCGGGGCAGCCGGACGACCGAGGACCGTACCCCGCGCTCCGCCAGCGCGACCGCCGCGATCTCGGACGGCTGGCGGATCGCCGAGAACGACGCGGGGTCGACGTGGTCCTCCTCCGTCGCCACCTTCCCGTCGGGGAGTCCGGGCGTGCCCGAGGTGACCACGAAGGGCTTGTCGGTGCCTGCCAGCGCCTCGCCGATCGTCTCGATGGCGCGCAGGTCCGTGGCGCAGTTGGCGGCGAAGTCCGTGAAGTCGTGGACGAACGCCAGATGGACGACTCCGTCCGCCGCCGCCGCGCCGTCGCGCAGGCCGTCGAGATCGTCGAGCGCGCCCCGGTGTACGGCGGCCCCCACGGCCGTCAGCGCCTCGGCGGACGCGTCCGAGCGGGCCAGTCCGGTGACCGCGTGCCCGGCGTCGAGCAGTTCACGGACCACGGCGGAGCCGATGAAGCCGGTCGCTCCGGTGACGAAAACTCGCATGGTGCGTTCCTTCGAAGAGAGAGGGGAGAGGTGGATCCGTGCTGTGCTTCCATCGTGGGCGGGGCAGGAGCTCCCGGTCCAAAGCCTGTTTCGTATCGGGCAATACGCATCAGGCATCACAGCAGCTCAGAGGGCCATCTGGCCAAATTCTCCCCGTATCCCGCCGTACACTTCAGGCATGACGGACCTGCCTCCCGCGCCCGATCTCGAACTGCGCCTCGTGCGGTACTTCATCGCCGTGGCCGAGCAGCGTCACTTCGGCCGGGCCGCCGAGGCGCTGCACATCACCCAGCCGTCCCTGAGCCGTCAAGTCCGGCGGCTGGAGGAGCAGTTGGGGGCCCGGCTGCTGGACCGTACCCCGCAGGGCACCCGGCTCACGGAGGCCGGGGAGGTCTTTCTGCCGCGCGCCAAGGCGTTGTTGCGCTCCACCGCCCAGGCCGCGGCCGAGACCCGCGCCGCCGCCGAACCCAGCCGCCTCACCGTCGGATACATGGCGAACCTCTTCGTCACCCCGGCGGTACGCCAGGTGCGGCGCAGGCATCCGGACGCCGACGTGCAGGTCGTCCACCTGGCCTACGACGATGTGCGCGCGGCCCTGCTCGATCGCCGGGTGGACGCGGTGGTGGCCCGACTGCCGTTCACCACCGACCAGTTGGAGGTCACGGTCCTCTACGACGAGCCCCGTCTCCTGCTCGTACCGCTCGACCACCGGCTGGCCGGCAAGGAGTCCGTCACCGTGGACGACATCGCCGACGAACCCCTTCCGCAGGTCCCCGGCGCGGACCCGGCGTGGAGCGCGTTCTGGCGGATCGACCCGAGGCCCGACGGCCGCCCGGCACCGGGCGGTCCGGTCATCCGGGCGCTGGAGGACAAGTTCGAGTTCGTCGCCGACGGGCAGGCCGTGGCCATCGTCGCCGGTCTCCGCCCCGGCCAGACGGTCCGCCCGGACATCACGGCGATCCCTCTGCACGGCGTCGAACCGAGCCATGTCGCCCTCGCGACCCGGGCCGGCGAGCACAACCGTCTGCTGACCGCGTTCCGGAAGGCGGCCCACGCACTCCTCCGGGCTCCGGCGGAGCAGTCCGAGGAACTCTCCTACGGATCCTAGGAGTTGACGTCCCGCTGTCCTGGCCGGGTCGCCCCGGACGACGGAGGCCCCACCGGTCGCGTACCCGGTGGGGCCTTCCGTTCCGGAGCGGGTGCTCGGGTCAGCGTCCCGCCCTGGGGCGGTGGCGCCGGTACAGGGCGGTGCCGCCCAGGAGGAGGGCCGCGCTCAGGGCGGCGGCCGGAACCGTGGTGTCGGTGCCCGTGTGGGCGAGCGACGCCTCGGCGGCGGGCGGGACGGGGCGCCCCTGCACCTCTGTCAGCGGTCCCGGATGCGGATGCGGGTGGGATTTCGGCGGTGTGGGCGGCGCCGGGGTCGGCGGTGCGGGGTGGTGAGGGTGTTCGCCGGAGGTGTTCCCGGAGTGGTTGCCCACCGTCGGGTTACCGATGCCGACCACGTTGACGGAATTGCCGCTGAGGTTCACGGGGAGATGGATCGGGAGTTGTACTCCGTTACCGGAGAGCACACCCGGCGAATCCTTTTCGCCGCCCTGTGCGACGGCACCGCCGCGCGATCCGGCGTGGTTCTTCCCGCCGGACCTGTTCGCGCCACCCGCTTTCGCGTCGTCGCTTTCTTCGGCGCACCTGTTGCCCGCGGCGGGATTGAGGATCCCCACCACATTGACGGTGTTCCCGCACACGTTCACCGGCACGTGCACCGGGAGCTGAAGGGTGTTGCCGGAGACCACGCCGGGCGAACCGGCCGCCGAGCCGTCCGCGCCGGAGTCGGCGAACGCCGGCATCGCCGCGGCCATCGCACCGGACACGGCGGCGACGGCGATCACACCGTTTCGGGTAACCCGTTTCATGGGGTCCCTGCCTTCCAGAGATGTAGCGAGCACTCACCCGCACCGGATAAAACGCGGGCGCACCATCCGAGTTATGGCTTATCGGCCTTTCACTCCATCGAGCGTCACGGTTATCGAACTACTCGTAACGACTCCTGATCATTTCTTGTTCGGCAGGAAATCATTAGTCGGAAAACCCCTTATGCCTATTGAAGGGGCGCAGAGTACGGCACCGGCCGTCGCCCCGCTCGCCGGGAGGCGGGGCCCGCGCGGCCCGCTTATCGTGATCGCAGGCGCTGGTCACGGCGCGTTCTTGGAGGCATTGATGCTGGCCAAGCTGTCATCGCGGCCCGCGTTCCGGGGCTGTGCGTTCACCGGGGTCCTCACGCTGGCGCTGCTCGGCGCGGGGCTGCCCGCGCTCGCCACGGCCGACGACCGGCCGGCGTCCGACCTGTCCCGGTTCTACCGGCAGAAGGTGAAGTGGGCGGCGTGCAAGGACGCGGACACGCCCAAGGACCTGCAGTGCGGGAAGGTCACCGTGCCGCTCGACTACGCGAAGCCCGGCGGCCGGACGCTCGATCTCGCGCTGGCCCGTTACCGGGCGACCGGGAAGTCGCGGGGGTCGGTGCTGCTGAACTTCGGCGGTCCCGGCGGTGCGGGTGTCAGTGAACTCGCCTCGGACGGCAAGGAGTTCATGGATCTGACGAACGGCTACGACGTCGTCACCTTCGATCCGCGCGGCGTCGGCCAGTCCTCACCCGTGAGTTGTGGCGAGGGCGACGACCAGGGCTCGGCCGCGCCGGACGAGGACACCACCGACAGCAGTGATCCCAAGGTCGTCCTCAGGCAGTTGCGGAAGGCGGCCGCCACCTGCGCCAAGTACTCCGGTCCGGTCCTGCCCCACATCGGCACGGTCAACGCGTCCCGCGACCTGGACGTGATGCGCCAGGCCCTCGGCGACAAGAAGCTCAACTACCTCGGTTTCTCGTACGGAACGCGGCTCGGCGCGGTGTACGCGGCCCAATTCCCCAAGAAGGTGGGCCGGTTGGTGCTCGACGGCGTCGACACCCTCACCGAACCGATGTCCGAGCAGGGGATCGCGGGCGCCGAGGGTCAGCAGACGGCGCTGGAGGACTTCCTCAACTGGTGTGTGCAGGACATCGCGTGCCCCTTCGGGACGGACGCGCGGTCGGCACCGGACCGGGTCGTCCAACTCGTCCGCTCGCTCGACCAGGACCCGGTGCAGTCGGACTTCGGCGACCGGTTCTCCGGTCAGGATCTGGTGGGTGCCATCAGTCAGGCGCTGTACAGCGAGCAGTTGTGGCCGACATTGGAGCGGGCCATCGCCTCACTGGTGGAGGACGGCGACACGCGTGCCGTCATGGCGTTCTCGTCGGGCGGCGCGGGTCTGCCCGGGCTGAGCGGAGGCAGTGGGGTCGTCGACGCCCAGGACGTCCCGCTCGACAACCTCCCGGCCGCGCTGATGGCCATCAACTGCGCGGACGACCCCGACCGCCCCACCGCCGAGCAGATCACCAGGAACCTGGCCGGCCTGCGCGCCGAGTACGAACAGGCGTCGCCGGTCTTCGGCCGCTACCGGCTCACCGAGGTGCTGATGTGCTACGGCCGTCCCCGGGGCACCGACTACATCCGCGACGACGTCAAGAACGTGCACGCGGCGAAGATGCTGCTCGTCGGAACCCGGGGCGACCCGGCGACGCCGTACCGCTGGACCGTGGAGACGGCCCGGCGGCTCGGTTCCTCGGCCGTGGTGCTCGACAACAAGGGTGAGGGGCACACCGGTTACGCGTCGTCCAAGTGTGTGCACACCAAGGTCAACGACTTCCTGTTGTACGGCTCGCTGCCGCCCAGCGGGAGTTCCTGCGCGCCGGACGCCCCGGCCTCAGGCGACTGAGATCTCGGGCTTGTAGAGGTCCAGCCAGAGCGCGAGGTCGAGGGTGCGCTCCAGGCCGCGGCGGCCCGCCTGGGTGCTGATGGGGGTGTCGCGGTGGGCGGCCCGCCGGAGCTTCTCGCGGTCGACGAGGTCGAAGACCGGGTGGGAGGGCCGGGCGAGGAGGTCCTTGGCGTGGTCCTGGAGGGCGACGGCGTACTTGGGGTCCTGGGTGGACGGGTACGGGCTCTTGACCCGGTCGTACACGGACTTGGGGAGGACGTCCGCGGTGGCCTCCCTGAGCAGGGTCTTCTCCCGGCCGTCGTAGGACTTGAAGGCCCAGGGCGTGTTGTAGACGTACTCGACGAGCCGATGGTCGCAGAACGGGACGCGGACCTCCAGGCCGACGGCCATGCTCGCACGGTCCTTGCGGTCGAGCAGGATGCGGACGAAGCGGGTGAGGTGGAGGTGGCAGATGCGTCGCATGCGGTACTCGAAGTCGCTCTCGCCGTCGAGGCGTTGGATGCCGGAGACGGCGTCGCGGTAGCCGTCCGTGAGATAGGACTGCGTGTCCAGGGCCTTGGTCAGGTCGGTGCGCAGCACGTCGGCGTCGTCCCCGAAGTCGCGGCCGAAGCGCACCAGCCAGGGGAAGGTGTCGGCGTTGCGGGCCTCCTCGTCGAAGAACTGCTGGTAGCCGCCGAAGACCTCGTCGGCGGACTCGCCGGACAGGGCGACGGTGGACTGGTCGCGGATGGCGCGGAACAACAGGTACAGCGAGGAGTCCATGTCGCCCAGGCCCATGGGGAGATCGCGGGCCCGCAGCATCTTCGCCCGTACGTCGGGGTCGGCGAGGGCCTGCGCGTCGAGCACGATGTCCTGGTGGTCGGTGCCCGAGGCGCGGGCCACGTCGTGGACGAACGGCGTGTCGGGG
Organism: Streptomyces sp. NPDC101776; assembly: GCF_044766845.1. NCBI lineage: Bacteria > Bacillati > Actinomycetota > Actinomycetes > Kitasatosporales > Streptomycetaceae > Streptomyces > Streptomyces sp. NPDC101776. The sequence continues at coordinate 82,556 of NZ_JBIWMV010000003.1, forward strand.
GTGCCGCGCAGTGGTTCGGCGACGAAGTTCTCGCTCTGGCCGACGAAGTCGACGGCGAAGCTGCGCACCGTCTCGCCGTGTTCGGCGAGTTGGCGGGCGGCGATCGCGGTCATGGCGGAGGAGTCGAGGCCGCCGGAGAGCAGGGTGCAGCGGGGTACGTCCGCGACGAGTTGGCGGCGCACGATGTCGTCGAGGAGCGTGCGGAGGGCGGCGACGGTGGTGTCGCGGTCGTCGGTGTGCGGGCGGGTCTCCAACTGCCAGTAGACGCGGCGCCGTTGGCCCGAGCGGTCGACGGTGACGACGGTGCCGGGCTCGACCTCGGACATGCCGTCCCAGATGGCGTGTCCGGGGGTCTTGATCATGGTGAAGAGTTCACGCAGGCCGTCCAGCGTGACCCGGGCGCGGGCCAGCGGGTTGGCGAGGATGGCCTTCGGTTCGGAGCCGAACAGGACGCCGTCGGGGGTCGGGTGGTAGTAGAAGGGCTTGATGCCCATGCGGTCGCGGATCATCACGAGCCGGTCGCGGCGGCCGTCCCAGATCGCGAAGGCGTACATGCCGTTGAGGCGTTCGGCGACCGCGTCGCCCCATTCGAGATAGCCGCGCAGCACGACCTCGGTGTCGGAGTCGGTGGTGAACCGGTGTCCCCGGTCGGTGAGTTGGCGGCGGAGTTCGGTGAAGTTGTAGGTCTCCCCCGAGTAGACGAGCGCGACCGTGCCGTCCGCGGTGTCGACCGTCATCGGCTGACGGCCGCCGGGCAGGTCGATGATCGCGAGCCGGAGGTGTCCGAGGGCCGCGGGGCCCAGGATCCAGGTGCCGCGGTCGTCGGGTCCGCGGCAGGCCATCGTCTCGGTCATTGCATCCAATGTCGCGGCCTCGGTGCGCAGTTCACGGTCGAAGGAGACCCAGCCGGTGATGCCGCACATGCGTTACCTCCTGCGTCCGGCCCGTCGGAAGAAGGTCGCCCAGCTGCGTCTTTCTCCGCGTGCGGCCCGCCCCGGCAAACCAGTTGTATCAAGCACCTAACGTGACGAGCGTGTGCCACCGGGCAGGGCCGGTCAACACGGCCGTAACCTGAACAGCCGTCCCACCCCGGTACTTTCAGCCGTGTTTTGCGCGCCCGGGATCCATGGATCGGCGTCCCACCGGGCGGCTCTCGTCAGGAATCGGCCAAGGGCAAAGAGTTGCCCAACATCCGCCCGCCGAGCGGCACTTCAGAACTCCACCGGGTCCCGCACGATCGGGCAGGTCATGCAGTGGCCGCCGCCCCGGCCGCGACCGAGTTCGGCGCCGACGATCGTGATGACCTCGACGCCGGCCTTGCGCAGCAGGGTGTTGGTCTGGGTGTTGCGGTCGTAGGTGAAGACCACGCCCGGTTCCAGCGCGACCGCGTTGTTGCCGCTGTCCCACTGCTGGCGTTCGGAGGCGTAGATGTCGCCGCCCGTCTCCACGACCCGCAGTTCGGGCAGGCCGAGCGCCTTGGCGACGACGTCGGTGAACGGGGTCGAGCCCTCGTCGACGATGTCGATGCCCGGTCCCTTGGTGCCGGGGCGCAGGGAGAAGGTGTGGACGGCGTCCATGATGGCCGGGTAGAGGGTCACCAGGTCGCGGTCGGCGAAGGTGAAGACGGTGTCGAGGTGCATCGCGGAGCGCAGCTTCGGCATACCGGCGACGACGACGTGCTCGGCGGCGCCCAGGTCGAAGAGCGCCTTGGCGACCTGGGTGACGGCCTGGCGCGAGGTGCGTTCGCTCATGCCCATGAGGACCACGCCGTTGCCGACGGGCATGATGTCGCCGCCCTCGAACGTGGCCTGCCCCCAGTCGAGTTCGGGGTCGCCCCACCAGACGACGGAGCCCGCGAAGTCGGGGTGGAAGGTGTAGATCGCCTTCATAAGCAGGGTCTCGTCGTGCCGGGCGGGCCAATAGAGCGGGTTGAGGGTGAGGCCGCCGTAGAGCCAGCAGGTCGTGTCGCGGGTGTAGAGGGTGTTGGGGAGCGGCGGCATCAGGTATTCGCGGACGCCGGTCGATTCGCGGACGAGGGCGACGTAGTCGGTGCGGTACTCGTCCGGGAGGTCGGTGGTGGCGAGGCCGCCGATCAAGTACTTGGCCAGTTCGGCCGGTTCGAGGCTCTCCAGGTAGGCGCGGGTGGCGTCGATGAGGCCGAGGCCGACCTCGTTGGCGACGATCTTCCGGTCCAGGAGCCAGTCCTTGGCGGCGGGGATCGTCATGGTCTGGGCGAGCAGTTCGTGCAACTCGACGACGTCGACGCCGCGTTCTCGGAGTTTGTTGACGAAGTCGGCGTGGTCGCGCTGGGCGTTCTCGACCCACATCACGTCGTCGAAGAGCAGGTCGTCGGAGTTGGTCGGGGTGAGCCGGCGGTGGGCCAGGCCCGGCGCGCAGACCAGTACCTTGCGCAGTCGGCCGACCTCGGAGTGGACGCCGTACTCATGTCGGCCCACGGTGTCTTGACTGGTCACGGTGCACACACCTTTCCGGAGGTCACAGGCGGGTCAGAGGCTGATCCAGCCCGCCGCCAGGGCGACGATCCCGACGGCGGCGCCCGCGACCGAGACGGCGAGGATCACCAGTTCGCGGGCCGAGAAGGGCGAACGCCCCTGTTCCCTGCGGGCCTTGACGAACAGGAAGGTGGCGGGCGCGTAGATGATGAGCGAGACGAGGAGGTACTTGAAACCGGCCGCGTAGATGAGGAACGCGGTGTAGACGGTGGCGAGCACCGCGACCACCAACTCGCCCCGCCCTGAACGGGTTCGCGAGAGGGCGATCCGTACGGCGAAGCCGGCCGCGAGCAGGAACGGGATCAGCGTCAGCGCGCTGGTCAGGTCCAGCGCGAAGTTGAAGGCGTCGTCCGAGAAGTAGGTGACGACCAGGACGACTTGGCTGAGCAGGGTGGTCATCACCAGTGCGGGGACGGGCACGTCGGCCGCGGTGGACTTCTTCAGGAAGCGCGGCATGTCGTCGTCCTTGGCGGCGACGAACAGCACCTCGGCGGCCATCAGCGTCCAGGCGAGATAGGCGCCCAGCACGGAGACGATCAGGCCGACACTGACGAAGACCTTCCCCCAGGTGCCCACCGCGTGTTCCAGGACGCCCGCCATGGAGGGCTGCCGCAGTTCGGCGATCTCGCCCATCGGCATCAGGCCGTACGACACGATCGTGACCGAGGCGAAGACGGCGAAGACGCTGAGGAAGCCGAGGACGGTGGCGCGGCCGACGTCCTCGCGGCGCTTGGCGTGCCGGGAGTAGACGCTGGCGCCCTCGACGCCCAGGAACACGAAGACGGTGGCCAGCATGGTGCCCTTGACCTGCTGGAACAGGGAGCCCGCGTAGTCGGCGCCGCCGAAGTTCTCGGCGAAGACATGGGGCTTGAGGTAGAAGAGCGCCAGGACGACGAAGAAGAGGATCGGTACGACCTTGGCGACGGTGACGATCCGGTTGATGGCCGCCGCCTCCTTCACGCCGCGGCTGATCAGCAGGAAGAAGAGCCACAGGCCGACCGAGGAGAGGACCACGGCGAGGACGGTGTCGCCCTCGCCGAGGGAGGGGGCGATCGTGCCGATCGTCGACATGATCAGCACCCAGTACGTCACGTTGCCGACGCAGGCGCTGGCCCAGTAGCCGAACGCGGCGAAGAAGCCGAGGTATTCGCCGAACCCGGCCTTGGCGTAGGCGTAGACCCCTGCGTCGAGGTCGGGCCTGCGGACGGCGAGGGTCTGGAAGACGAAGGCGAGCATCAGCATGCCCGTGCCGGCGACGGCCCAGGCGATCAGGGCGCCGGCCACGCCCGTCTCCTGCGCGAACCGGCGCGGGAGGGAGAACACCCCGGCCCCGACCATGGAGCCGACCACCATGGTGGTCAGCGTCGGCAGGGTCAGCTTGGCGGCTGTGGTCCGGGTGTCGGCAGTGGCGGCTTGCGTCACCCGAGGGACGTTAGCAACCAATTGCCCCTATTGCCTGGCGGGCTTCCCCCATATGCCCCATCGGTGAATCGGCCCTATCGTGCTGTTATGGAGCACGCACTGAGTCCCGCCACCCTGACCGAACTGCGGCGCCCGCGCCCCTACCCCGCGGTCTCCGTGCTCACCCCGACGCATCGCCGTGAGCCCGACAACGCGCAGGATCCGGTCCGGCTGCGCAATGTGCTGGCCGAGGCCAAGAAGCAGTTGGAGGCCGATCCCGCGGTCCCCCGGGAGCGGCGCATCGACGTCTCCCGTCAGCTCGACCAGGCCCTCGCCGAGATCGACCTGGCGCATGCCGAGGACGGTCTGGTGATCTTCGCCGCGCCGGGCGAGCACCAGGTGTGGTCCCTCGCCAGGTCCGTGCCGGAACGTGTGGTGCTCTCCGACACGTTCCTCACCCGCAATCTCGTCTCCGCGCAGGCCTCCGAGCGGCCGTTCTGGGTGCTGTCCCTCGCCGCGGACCGCGTCACGCTGTGGAACGGCGGTGTCGACCGGGTCACCGAGGACCACTCCGGCGGCTTCCCGCTGACCCGCGACCACCGGGACAACTTCGACGCCGAGCGGCAGGAGCGGATCGGCGACATGCCGAGCACCTTCCGCGACGAGGACACCCGCCACTTCCTGCGCGAGGCCGACACCGCGATGGGCCGCGTCCTGCGCGTGCACCGGCGCCCCCTCTACATCACCGGCGAACAGGCCGCCCTGTCCGCCCTGGACGAGGTCGGCAACGCCACCAAGGACGCGACGCACATCGCGCACGGCGGGCTCGCGCACGGCACTCCCGACGCCGTGTGGCAGGCCGTACGGCCGCTGGTCGACGCGGAGGCGCGCGAGAGCACCGTCGCCGTGACCCGGGAGCTCGAATCGGCGCGCGGGCGCAAGGAGTTCGCGGCCGGCGTCGACGAGGTCTGGCAGAACGCCCGGGAGGGCCGGGTCCGGCTGCTGGCCGTCGAGGAGAACTACCGCGTCACGGTCCGCGACGACCACGGCGACCATCTCGTCCCGGCCGACAGCGACGACCTCGACGCCCGCGAGGACATCGTGGACGAGATCGTCGAACAGTGCCTGGAGACCGGCGCCGAGGTCCGCTTCGTCCCCGACGGCACGCTGAACGACGCGGCCGGCATCGCGGGCGTGCTGCGCTACTGAGGCCTCTTCTTCACTCCCGAGGCTCCCTCTCCCCTGCGGCGTACGCTACGGCGTGATCGTCGACGGAGAGGGAGTGCACACGTGGGTGACCTGCTGGGCGTGGCCGTGCTGGGTGCGGGACACATGGGGGCCGACCACATACGCCGCCTCGACCAGGTGGTGAGCGGCGCCAGGGTCGCCGCCGTGGCCGATCCCGACCCGGACCGCGCCAAGGAGGCGGTGGCCGGACTGGACACGGTCACGGTGCACGAGGACGCCCTGGCCGCGCTCGACGCCCCCGGGGTCGAGGCGGTCCTCATCGCCTCACCGGGTCCCGTGCACGAGGGGGCCCTGCTCGCGGCCTTCGCCCGCGGACTGCCGGTGCTGTGCGAGAAGCCCATGGTGCCCGAGTCCACCGGCGCGCTCCGGGTGGTGGAGGCGGAGGCACGGCTCGGACGGCGGCTGGCCCAGATCGGGTTCATGCGGCGCTACGACGCGGAGTACCAGCGGCTCAAGTCCCTGCTGGACGGCGGGCGGTTGGGGCGCCCGCTGATGCTGCACTGCACCCACCGCAATGTGTCGTCGCCCCCGTACTTCACCTCGGCGATGCTCATCGACAGCTCGGTCTCGCACGAGATCGACGCGGCCCGCTGGCTGCTCGGCCAGGAACTCACCGCGGTGACCGTGCTCAGCCCGCGCTCGTCGGCGAACGCCCCGGCAGGTCTGCTCGACCCGCAGCTCGTGCTCTTCGAGACCGACGGCGGCGCCCTCGTCGACGTCGAGATCTTCGTCAACTCCGGCTTCGGCTACCAGGTGCGCTGCGAGGCCGTGTGCGAGGCGGGCAGCGCCCGGATCGGCGAGGACCACACCATGGTCGTCACCACCCGGGGCAGCGCGCACGAGGACGTACCGCTCGACTATCTCGTGCGGTTCGCCGACGCCTACGACCGTGAGGTGCAGTCCTGGGTCGACGCCACCCGGCGGGGTGAGGTCACCGGCCCGAGCGTCTGGGACGGCTACGCGTCCTCCGTGGTCGCCGAGGCCGGGGTCCGGGCGCTGGAGAGCGGCGGCCGGGTGGCCGTCGAACTCGCCCCGCGCCCGGACCTGTACGCCGACGTCAGCCAATGACACCGGAGTTGTACGCCGCCCTCAGCCGCTGACGCTCGCCGCGCCCGACTCCAGGTGTCCGGTGAACCGGCGCGACCAGGTCGCGTCGGAGTCGACGGTGACCGTGAAGTCGTACCAACCGGCCTGGTACGCAACGGCGTTGAAGAAGTCCTCCGCAAAAGCACCCGCGGCGACCGTGTAGGTCCACGGCCCGTCGGTGCGGTAGTGGTTGGAGGTGATGGTGAACTTCACCGACGCGGAGCCCGAGTTGGTCATCTTGAAGTAGATCGCGAGCTTGCCGGTGCCCGGTTCGACGGCGTAACGGGTGCTCACCTCGACGGACTTGCCCGCCTTCGTGGCGTCGCCCTGGAAGCGGCGCAGGAAGCGGTTGGGGCCGACCATGGAGAGGTCGTACGTGCCGCTGCCGTAGCCCGTACCGATGTTGAAGTAGTCGGAGGCGGTGCCGCCCGGGTCGACCGTGTACTGCCAGGGCGTGGTGTCGCGGTAGGCGCCCGGGTGGATGGAGAGATGGGCCGCGCTCTTGGCGGCGCCGCCCTGGTTGGACATGGCGAACCAGGCGAGGATCTTGCCGCTCGTCCCGAACTCCAGGTGATCCAGGTACCCGTTGGGCTGGTACGGCAGCGCGCGGGCGGGCCGGGTGCCGGTCTCCTGTACGGGCAGGGCGTTGTTCGTCGGCACCGGGTTGGGCAGCGGGCCGCAGGTGGAGATGCCGATGACGCTGGTCGCCGGAAGCGCGACGGAGCCGTAGACCGGGTTGGCGAAGTCGAAGACGCCGGTCAGGTCGCCGCTGACCTTGCGGCGCCAGGTGCTGATGTTCGGGCAGGCGGCGGGTTTGCCGAAGGACGTGGTCCAGGTCTCCAGGAAGCGGAGGACCGAGGTGTGCTCGAAGACCTCCGAGGAGACCCAACCGCCGCGTGTCCAGGGCGAGATGACGATCATCGGGACGCGGAAGCCGAAGCCGTACGGAACGCCGTTGAGGAACTCGCCGTCCGTGCCGGCGGGCGGGGCCGGTGGCGGGACGTGGTCGAAGTAGCCGTCGTTCTCGTCGTAGTTGAGGAACAGGACGGTCGAGTCGAGGACGTCCGGGTCGGCGGCGAGGGCCTGGTAGACGAGGCCGATGAAGTGCGCGCCGTCGCCGGGCGGGGCGTAGGGGTGCTCGGAGAAGGCCTGGTTGGGGACGACCCAGGAGACCTGCGGGAGCGTGCCCGCGAGGACGTCGGCCTTGATGGCGGCGGCGATGTCGTCGGGGGTCGAGCCGGTGGCGGCATGGACGGAGGACATGCCTCGGTCGTAAAGGGGGCTGCCCGCCTTGGAGTTGGTGAAGTTCTTGAAGTAGGCGCAGGCGTTGTCGCCGTAGTTGTCGGCCGCGTTCTGGTAGACCTTCCAGCTCACTCCGGCGTTCTGCAGCGCCTCGGCGTAGGTTCCCCAGGTCAGGCCGGACTCGTCACCGCCGTCGTAGCTGGAGGAGTCGACCTTGCCGCTCCACAGGTAGGTGCGGTTGGGGCCGGTCGCGCTGAGGGTGGAGCAGAAGTAGGCGTCGCAGACTGTGTAGTTGTCGGCGAGCGCGTAGTGGAAGGGGATGTCGGCGCGGTCGAGGTAGCCGAGCGAGCGGACGTTGCCGACGCCCGAGACCCAGTTGTCGAGGCGGCCCTTGTTCCACGCGGAGTGCTGGGACGACCAGGAGTGCGGAAGGTCGCCGTTGCACTGGGCGAGCGTCTCGCCGTCCTTGCCGCCCGCGGCCGGGGTGGCGCTCAGCTTCCACGGGTACTGACGGCCGCCGCCGTTGGGCTGGTTGAAGACCGGGTAGCCGCCGCTGAGGGTGATGCCGCTGCGGTCGTCGAAGCCGCGGACGCCTTTGAGGCGCCCGAAGTAGTGGTCGAAGCTGCGGTTCTCCTGCATCAGGATCACCACGTGTTTCACGTCCGAGATCGTGCCGGTCGCCGTCCGCGCCTGCTGCGCGGCGATCGCGGGTCGTACGCCGGTGCCCGTCGCCATGCCCGCCGCCACGGTGGCACCGAGCCCCACGAAGCCTCTTCGGCTGATCGGTGTCATGCGCTCCGCCCTCGTCACAGGCGTGCCCGAGCGGCACACCGCGCGCAAGGGTGCACGGGGTGATCGCCAAGGTCCATACCGGGACGGTGAGATGGAGGTGAACAAAGGTCAAAACCGGTGTCGGGATGCCGAGTTGCCCTCGGCCGTTCAGACGTTTCAGATGTTTCAGACGTTCCCGAACAGCGCGCTCAGTCCTCGGTCGACGACCGCGTCCATGTCCTCCTGTCCGGTGGCGACCACGTCGTAGCTCCGCAGCAGGAAGCGGCGCAGCTCAGGGGTGTGGAAGTGGAGCAGGGCGAGTCCGAACGGCGAGTGGAACTCCAGCACGGTACGGGCCTGGCCGCACGGCCACAGGTGTACGTCGCCGCCGCCGGCCGGCCTGCGCAGCCCCTCCTCCAGCAGCGACCGGGCGAAGGTCCAGGTGACACCGTCGCCGTCGAGCGACACCTCGGGCGGGAAGTCGAGGTGCACGGCCAGCGGGTCCGAGGAGACGTAGCGGAGCGTGGCGGCCACGGGGATCTCCGTGTCGTCCGCCGTGATCAGCCGGGCTCGGGTGGGCTGTTCGAGGGTGATGTCCATGGTCGGTCTCCACTGCGGTGTGAGGTCGGCCGGATTGCCGTGTGCCTGTACGACCTCGCAGGTGCCGTTCGCATTACGCGGAACCCCGAACGAATTAATGTGACCTGCGTCACTTCGTCGTCGGTATGTGCGACTGCTGGTGAATTCGTTGGCGGTGGGGCGGGTGAGCCATGTGGGGTGGGCACATGAACGGGGCCACTGTGCGGGCGCGGCGGGCCGGGTGGCACAGGTCGGCGGTGCTCGCGGCCCTGATGCTGGCGGCCTTCACCTTCAACACCGCGGAGAACCTGCCGATCGGGCTCCTGGAACTCATCGCCGAGAGCCTGCGGGTCTCCGTGCCGGCGGTCGGACTGCTGGTCACCGGTTACGGCGTGACGGTGGCCGTCGCCTCCGTGCCGCTCGCCCATGTGATGCGGGGTGTGGCCCGACGCCATGTGCTCACGACACTGCTGGCCGCGCTGGTCGTGTCCAGTGTGGTGGCGGCACTGGCGACGTCGTACTGGCTGCTCCTCTCGGCACGGCTGCTGACCGCGCTGGCCCAGGCGTTGTTCTGGGCCGTGCTGGGACCGGTGGCGGTGGGTCTGTTCGCGCCGGAGGTCCGGGGGCGAGTGCTCGGGGCGCTGTCCGTCGCCGGTTCGCTGGCCCTCGTGCTCGGGGTGCCCGCCGGTACCTGGCTGGGCCGCCGCGAGGGCTGGCCCGTGCCGATCGCCGTCCCGGCCGCTCTGGGCCTCGCGTCCCTGCTGACGATCGCCGTACTCCTGCCGACCTCACGTCCGCACGAGGAGCGGGCCGCCTACGGCACCCGTCCCGACGCCCGTCGGTTCGGGACCGTACTGGCGGCCGGGACTCTGTCAGCCACCGGGGCGTTCGCGGGGTTCACGTACGTCGTGAAGTTCCTCGACGATGTGAGCGGCTTCGAACAGACCACCGTCAGCGTCCTGTTGGTGGTCTTCGGCGGTGCGTGTCTGGCCGGGGTGACCATCACCGGGGCGGTACTGGACCGCTTCCCGCAGGGGGCGCTGAGCACGGCCGTCGCCGTCCAGGCGGTGGGCATGCTCGGCCTGTACGCGGCCGGCACCGAGCGGGTGCCCGCAGTGGTGTTCCTGGCGCTGATGGGCGGCGCGCTCGGGCCGGTGTTCATGACCACCCAGAACGCGATGCTCCAGTGCGCGCCGGGCCGCACGGACCTCGCCCTCGCGGCCAACTCCGGTTCCTACAACGCGGGTATCGCGGCGGGAGCCGCGCTGGGAGGCCTCGTCCTGCGGCTCGCCGGTGTGCGGGGGACGTTCCTCGCCGGCGGGCTGCTGACGGTGGGGGCGTGTGCGGTGCTGTTCGGGGCGCGGGTGCTGTGTCGTGGGGCAAGTCCTGCTGGACGGAGCCACGTTGAGGTGACCGGCCCGCCCGACTGACCAACCTCCTCTCACACCTCCGCAGCACACAGGTTCCGCGCCGCCGACCAACCCCATCCGGTCGGGGCCGAGTTGCGGAGAGCCGCCCGCCCGACTGATCAACATCCGCCGGGCAAAGCCGAGTTGGGAAGCCCAAGCGAGCCGACCCACCCGCTCACTCCTCCACCGGCGCCGAACTCCCGCTGTACGCGTCAAGGGCGGCGAGCCGGAGTGCCGACGCCACCCGGGTGGTCGCCTCGGTGGGCGGCGGGTACGGAAGGCGGGCCAGCAGGAGGCGGCGTTGTTCCTGGGGGCCGCCGCGTACCGGCAGGACTCGTACGCCCGGTGGGACGGCGGGGGCCAGGGACGCGGGCACGGTGGTCAAGCCGCAGCCGGCCGCTACGAGGTGGAGCTTGGCCAGCCAGTCACGGGCGGTGTGGGCGACCTCGGGGCGCTCGTCCAACCCGGGCCACACGCCCATGAGACGGTCCTCGCCCGAGGCGGAACTCGCGATCCAGCGCTGCCCGCGCAGGTCGGCCACGTCGACGTAGTCGCCACGGGCCAGTGGATGCGTGGCGGGTACGGCGAGGCACAGGGGGCGCTCCGTGAGCGTGCGCAGCACCAGCGGTGGTGACTCGGTGTCCGGCGGCCGGAAGGGGGGCGCCGACGCCAGCAGGGCCAGGTCGAGGCTGCCGGCCCGCAGGGCACGGACCAGCGCCGGAGTGCCGCCCTCCCGGCTGACGACGTGCAGGTCGGGGTCGCTGCGGCGCAGGGCGAGCAGGACGCGCGGCAGCAGGGCGGCTCCGGCGCTGGGCAGCCAGCCCAGGCGGACGGTCGCGCCCTCGGTGGGCAGCCCGGACAGTTCGCGGGCGGTGGCGTCGATCTCGTCGAGCACGACCGTCGCCCGGCGCATGACGATGCGGCCGGCCGGCGTCAGCCGTACGCCGTCGCGGCGCCGTTCCAGCAGTTCCGCGCCCGCGGCCCGTTCGATGGCGGCGATCTGCCGGGACACCGCCGACTGCGTGTAACCCAGCGACGCGGCGGCGGCCGTGAAGGTCCCCTGTTCGGCGACCGCGCGGAAGACGCGCAGGGCGGTGAGGGACACATCCGTGAAGTCCATGACGAATACGCATACTAGACGTGCGTGACTTTCGTTGGACGCATGGAGGTGATCGTTCCTACCCTGGAGGCATGAACGCTCCGCGCATCGCCCTCGTCACGGGCGCCAACCAGGGACTCGGCCGCGCCCTCGTCGAGGGACTGGCGGCCCGCATGGGTCCCGACGACACCGTTCTGCTCACCGGCCGCGACGAGCGGCGGGTCACCGACGCGGTCCGCGAGGTCGCGAGCCTGCCCGGCACGCGCGGCCGGGTGGAGGGCCGGGTCCTCGACGTCACCGACACCGACGCGATCGCCCATGTCGCCGACGAGCTCCGGCAGCGCTACGGCGGCGTCGACATCGTGATCTCCAACGCCGTGACCCGGATGCTCCCCGGGGAGTCGCAGACCGAGCGCGCCGACGAGTTCATCGACGTCTCCAACACCGCCACCCACGCGATGCTGCGCTCCTTCGGACCGGTGCTCCGGCCGGGCGGCCGGTGCCTCGTCGTGGCCAGCGGCCTCGGCACCCTCGGTCATCTCGACCCCGCGCTGCACAACCTGTTCGACGGCGCGAGCCTGGACCAGGTCGAGTACGCCGTCGAGTCCTGGCGCAGCGCCGTCCACCACCGGACCACGGCCGAGGCGGGCTGGCCGCTCTGGCTGAACGTGCCCTCGAAGGTGGCCCAGGTCGCCGCCGTCCGCGCGGTCGCCGCGGAGCGCCGTCAGGACGACCTCGCGAGCGACACCCTGATCGCGTCCGTGTGCCCCGGCATGGTGGACACGGCCACGTCCCGCCCCTGGTTCGACGACTTCAGCCAGGCCAAGTCCCCGGCCGATGCCGCGAAAGCCGTGCTCGACCTCGTCCTCGCGGAACACGTCGATCCCGCGCTCTACGGCGAGTTGGTGCGCTTCGGCGCGGCCCTGGACTGGCACTCCGGCAAACCGCTGGTCGAGCAGGATCTGAAACTCACCCCCTGACCACGACACATCCCCCTGCGACTTCTCCAGCACCGCCGCGGACGTCGTGGCCGGGGTCGATCCGACCGGCCACCGCGCCGACGTCACTCTCGCCGTACGGGACTTGGCGGCGGGCGGGGCAGCGGGTAGGTCCCGGCCGAGTTCATCAAGACCGTAGAGCAGGGCGCCCCCCTCCACGCTCCTCGCCACCTCACCCCTGCTGGAGGGCGTCGGCGGTCGCCACCTCGTCGACTGCAACGAGGCCGAGACCGTCGACCGCCGTTCCGGCACACGACGTGGCCCGCTACGCCGTCGACCTCGACAACGCGCGGCGCCCGTGGACCCTGTCGGGCACGGCCCCGGCGGCGGCCCGTGGTGCGGCGGCCGGCGCACTGGCGGCCGCCGGGACCGGCGCCGCCCTCGTGGCCGTCGCCGTACTCCTCCTGGCACGGGCCCGGACCCGCCGACGCCAACTGCCGCGCCTGCGCGACACGTTGGAGACGGAGACGCCCCGCCGGTGACGGACATCGGCCCCGGACAACGGCTCCGGCCGCGCCCCGGAGTGCGGGCGCGGCCGGGACCGTCATGGACGGTCAGTCACACGGGCTGCGTGTCACGGAGTCAGCTGCCACTGCTCGATGTAGCCGACGTCGAGCGCCGCGCGGTCCTGGACCCGCAACGTCCAGGTGCCGTTGACCGGTTGGGCGGAGGCGTCGACGGTGAAGGTCTGGTCGATGTTGTCGGCGGAGCCGCCCGCACGGTTCGACAGGGAGTAGACCGTGCCGTTCGGACCGACGAGGTCGACGGTCAGGTCACCACGGTAGGTGTGGACGATCTTGACGTAGACCTGGGTGGTGGCCGAGGCGTTGCCGTCGCGGCCGGTGACCGTGATCGGGGACTCCACGGCGGCGGCGTTGTCGGGGATGTCCACCCGGGTGCTGTTGGCGTAGATGTTCGCGACCCGCCAGGTGAAGGCGGCGGTGGCGGACGCGCCCGTGTCGTCGGTGACGGTCACCGTGACGTCACTGCTCCCGAGGGTGGTCGGGATGCCGGAGATCAGACCGGTGCTGCTGATGGAGAGTCCGTCGGGCAGTCCCGTGGCCGAATAGGTCAGCCCCGCACCGGAGTTGGTGGTGTACGCGCTGGTCTGGAGGGACACGGACTGTCCGACTCCGCTGATCTGTGCGGAGATCGGGGCCACGTTGACGCCGAGCGCGATACGGCTGCCGACGTTGATCGCCGCCCACGCGTCGGCCACGGCGAGGTACGTGGGGCTGTACGCGCCGAAGAGGTCCGCGGCGGCCTGGAGGGTCGCGGTGCGGGCACCGGCGTAGTTGGTGGACGAGGTCATGTACGTGGTGAGCGCCCGGTACCAGACCTTCTGGGCGTTGTCGATGCCGATGCCGGCGACGGGCACGCCGTCGTAGGTCGGGCTGTCGTAGGAGACGCCGTTGACGGTCTTCGCGCCGCTGCCCTCGGACAGCAGGTAGAAGAGGTGGTTCGCCGGGCCCGAGGAGTAGTGGACGTCGACACTGCCCAGCGTCGAGCTCCAGTAGTCGCGGGACGAACCGTCCTTGGAGGGCTTGTCCATGTAACGCAGCGGCGTGCCGTTGCCGTTGATGTCGATCTTCTCGCCGACCAGGTAGTCGGGGACGTCGGCGGACAGGTTCTCGTGGAACTCCACCGCCGCGGCGAAGATGTCCGAGGTGGCCTCGTTCAGGCCGCCCGACTCACCGGAGTAGGTGAGGCCGGCGGTCGCGGCCGTCACGCCGTGGCTCATCTCGTGCGCGGCCACGTCCAGCGCCGTCAGCGGGTGGGTGTTGCCCGAGCCGTCGCCGTACGTCATGCAGAAGCAGGTGTCCGACCAGAACGCGTTGACGTAGTTGTTGCCGTAGTGGGCCCGGCTGTAGGCGGCCACGCCGTCGTTGCGTATGCCGTTGCGGCCGAAAACGTCCTTGTAGTAGTCCCAGGTGGCCGCGGCACCGAACGCGACGTCCACGCCCGCGGTCTGACGGTTGCTCGCGGTCCCGTCACCCCAGACATCGTTGTCATCCGTAAACAGTGTGCCGGTGCCGGAGGTGCCCTGGTTCAGGTCGTAGGTCTTGTGTCCGGCGCGGTCGCCGTCGACGAGCTGGTACGTCGAGGTCGCCGTGTCGAGCGTGGTGCTGAGCGGGACCGTTCCGTTGAACTGGCCGGTGCCGGAGCCTGTTTCGATGCCCTGGTACTGGAAGACGGCCTTGCCCGAGTCGGCGTCGGTGATCACGTGGAGTTCGCTGGGCGTCCCGTCGTCCTGGAAGCCGCCGACCACGGCCTCCCAGGCGAGCACGGGCTTGGCTCCGGCGGCCCAGACGACGAGCCGCGGGGCGCCGTCGAGCTTGACCTTCTCGCCGCCCTTCTTGGCAGCGGCCACCAGCGCCTTGGCCTTCACCGTCGCCGACGGCACGTTCGGGGTGACGTCCGGCAGGGCCAGGTCGGCCTTCGCGGCCTTCGTCACCGTGAGCCGGCCACTCTTGGCGTGGACGACCAGGTCGCCGCCCAGGACGGGCAGTCCGTCGTACGTCCGCTCGTAGCGGGTGTGGGTGGTGCCGTCGGCGTCCTGCGTGACGTCCTTGACGACGAGCTTCTCCTTGGCCCCGAGGCCGAGGGTCTTCGCCGTGCTCCGCACAGCCGTGCCCGCGCTCTTGAGGAGGGCGGCGTGCTTCGCCGGGGACAGCGCGGCCGGAGCCGCTCCGGCCCGCGGGGCGGCCAGGATCTTCGCGGGGGTGGTGTGGCCGCCGGGGGCGGCGGAGGCGGCACCGGTCTGCATACCGGCGGCCAGCAGGGTGCCGACCGCGGTGAGCACGAGGGCGGCGGTGTATCTGGGGTGGTGCGGGAAACGGTCATGCCGGGTCAAGGCGTTCTCCTTATGTGGGGTGGTCGGACTCGACGGAGTCCTGGAGAGCGGGTCGGGCCGGGTTACGGCCGTCCGGCGGCGCGCGGGTGCGAGAAGTGACGAGAAGGAGAGGAGGAAGGGTGAGGAGGAAGGGTGAGGAGGAAGGGTGAGGAGGAAGGGTGAGGAGGAAGTGAACGCTCGGTGAGCGTGGTGCACAGCAGCGTGGCATCACGTCCACAGAATTGTCATGGCTATAACAAAGCAACGGCTCAAAATGGCCGTTGCGTACTGCGGATCACTCACCTGAGCGACGCTTTTCGGCCTCACGCCGGGCGTCGCCACGCCCGGGAACAGTGGGCCGTCGAACAGGTGGTTGAATGACCGGCCTGAGGGGTAATCAATCCTTCAACTCGCGTACTGCGTATACGACTTGCCCCACCGGGACAGCTACGCCACGAGCACGGCACAAGCCGCCCGTGAAGACGCTGGCATATGCCAGAAGCACCACCGGATCGGGTGTTGCCAAATCCCTTACAGGGCGTCGCAGCCTGTGCGACAGTCGTAACCGGTCCCTCCATCCGCCTTGGTCGTACCGTCCCCGCATCGGAGTGCGTCATGCCGTCCCATCTCTCTGCGGACCGCCCCGCCGCCCAGCCGCCCGCGCGCGGCTCGGTCGACGCGCTGATATCGCAGGCGCGGCGGCTCATGGGCGACGTGGACGCCGTACGACGGGACGCGCAGCAGGACGGTTCGGATCCGCGGGAGCGGTGGCAGCGGGCGCTGTGCGATCTGGCGCTGCATCAACTCAACGACCTCGACGAGCACTTGGCCCAGCTACGGGACGGCCCGCCGCCGGTGCCGGCCGCCGTGGAGGCGCCGCTCGCCGCAACCGCCGTACCGGAGGCGCCTCGTGACGACTCGCTGCTCAGCCGGGTCGGGAGCGCCGAGTGGAATCTGCTGACGGACGCGGCGAGTTGGTCCGGGGAGCTGTATCAGATCCTCGGCCGTGACCCGGCCGCTCCCCCGCTCACCCTCGACGAACTGCCGTCCCTGGTCCTCGACGAGGACCGGCCGAGCCTGACCACGATGGTCACGGACTGCCTGATCGACGCCAAGCCGATCGACGGCGAGTTCCGCATCGTACGGCCCGACGGCGCCGTACGGACCGTGCACATGATGGGCGAGCCCGTGCTCGACGCCGACGGTGGCACCGCCTCGATGTGGGCCGTGCTGCGGGACGTCAGCGAACTGCGCCGCAGCCAGCGGACGGTGAGCGAGACCCGTGACTCGCTGCAGCTCCACCGGCACCACGCGCAGACCGAGCGCCGGCTCGCGGTCGAGCTGCAGGAGGCCGTGCTGCCGCCGTGGCGCGGCTCCCTGCGGCTCCCGCACCAGGGGCCGGAGACACTGGACCTGGCCGCCCGCTATCTGCCCTCCTCCACCAGCGCGTTGATCGGCGGCGACTGGTACGACGCGCTCCAACTGTCCGACGGGGCAACGCTGTTGAGCGTCGGCGACCTCACCGGACACGGTGTCGCCGTCACCTCGGGCATGGCGATGCTGCTCGGCGCCCTGCGCGGTATGGCGATGGCCGGCACCGAGCCCGCTCAACTGATGTCCTGGCTCAACCAGTTACTGGACGCCACCGTGCAACCGGCCCTGGGCAGCGCGGTGTGCTGCCGGTACCGGCCCGAGACCCGCACGCTGGCGTGGGCGCAGGCAGGACACCCCGCCCCGCTGCTGTTCCGCGACGGGACGGGGCGCGTGCTGAGCGCACCGGACGGCGTGCTGCTCGGCGCCACCTCGGGAGCGGCCTACGGACAGGCCGAGGAGATCCTGGAGGCCGGCGACGTACTCCTGTTGCACACGGACGGACTGGTGCCCGGGCGCGACGGAGCCGCCACTGTGGACCAACTCCTCGGCCTGGCCCCGCGGTTCGGGGAGGCGCGCTCCGCACAGGACTGTGTGCGGATGGTCGTGGAGGAGTTCGGCGACACCGAGCGCGCGGACGACGCGTGCGTGCTCGTCGCCAGGACCACCTAGACCGCCAAGAGCATCCGGCGGGAAAGAAACAGCGGCACAACCCCCTTATGCCTGCGCGCTGTTGCCGCCCCTGGCCCTCGGACTCCTCGACTGTGTCTTCGGCAGCGCGAGTTCGATCTCCTCCCGCAGTTCGTGGATCCTCGGGTAGTCGGAGTACTGGGCGGTGAGCCGGTACATCTCGCGCAGCCGGTCCCAGGTGCGGTGGGAGGAGTTCGATCCCATCGACGCCAGGGCCAACCGCGCGTACCTGTCCGCCTGTTCGGGGTCGTCCGCGATGAAGCACGCGGACGCCATCGACAGGAAGTCGAAGATCTTCGACCGCTGCCGGCCGTCGACCCGCAGCGCCAGGGCCTTCTCCGCGAAGTACTGGGCGTGCACGGCCGCTCCGGGCTCGTGCTCGGCCAGCGTGCGGTAGGCCAAGGCCTGCATGCCGTAGAGGTCCTCCTCCTTGAAGGTCTGCATCCAGCTCGGGGGCGGTACGTCGCCGCGGTCGGAGACGAAGAGATCCTCCGCCCGGCCGAGGGTGCGGCGCATGGCCTGGCCCTTGCCCATCGACGCCTGTGCCCAGGCCTCGATGGTGTAGAGCATCGCCTGGGTGCGGGGCAGCACCTGGTCGCCGGAACCGGTCTTGGCGAGTTTCATGAGATCCAGCGCGTCGTCGGGCCGGCCCAGGTGGACCATCTGACGAGCCGCCCGGGAGAGCGCCTCCCCTGCACGGGGCCGGTCGCCGCCCTCACGGGCCGCGTGGGCGGCGATGACGAAGTACTTCTGGGCCGTGGGCTCCAGGCCGACGTCGTGCGACATCCAGCCCGCGAGTACGGCGAGATTGGCGGCGACGCCCCACAGGCGCCGCTGCAGATCGGCGGGGTGCCGATAGGCGAGCATGCCGCCCACCTCGTTGAGCTGTCCCACCACAGCCTTGCGTTGCAGCCCGCCGCCGCGGGCCGCGTCCCAGGCTCGGAACACCTTGACGGATTCCTCCAGTTCACCGATCTCCTGCGACCCGATGGGGGCGGCCTCGTAGCGGTCGAACCCAGCGGGGTCGGCGTGCAGGGGATCGTCGAATCGGGGGGCATCGGCGGAAAGAGTCGGATCGGAGTGCAGCCATGCGTACATGGCGCTGCTGAGTGCGGAGCCTGCGGCGAGCGCGGCGCCCGCGCCCACCAAGCCGCGTCGGTTGAGCATGAGGTCCATTCCCGTGAATTCGGTGAGGACCGCAGCAGTCCGTTCGGGCGCCCACGGCACACCGTCGGGATGTTCCACACTCCCGTCGTCAGGCCGTTTCCCCACACGCCCGTGCCGGACCAGACCGAGGTCCTCGATGGTCACGACACGGCCGAGACGCTCGGTGAACAGAGCCGCCAGCACCCTCGGCACCGGATCGCGCGGGATCTCTCCCATGTCGATCCAACGCCGTACCCGCGAGGTGTCGGTCGACAGCTGGGGGTGGCCCATGGCCGCCGCCTGCCGGTTGACCCGCCGCGCGAGCTCGCCCTTGGACCAGCCGGCCAGGCCGAACAGGTCCGAGAGACGGGAGTTGGGTTGTCCGTTCACGTCAAGCCCCCAGGTTCTCGGCTGACTTGAACATAGCCCGGTGCGCTGTGCCGGGCGACTATTCGCCATGGTTCGCCAGGGTGCGCCAGATGGTGTGCCACTGCGCATCTGGTGTCGGGTAGGAACGCGCCACCCCGACCCGGTCACCGAGGGACACTCCCCAGGGTGCACCTGCGGAACCGGGCCGGGAGCGCGCTTGCTTGGACAGGCACTGCAGGCACACGAAGGGATCTGTATCTCCCATGTACACAGCATCGTCCTCCGTGTCCGCCCCGCCCCGGTCGCTGCACCCCCGCCCGGGCGCCGGCGGCCCCTACCTCGACCCGGCGCGTCCGGCGGCCGGCCCCGTGCTCGGTGCGGGCAGGCCGCGGCGCGTTCCCGGGCTCGGCACCCAACCGCTCAGCGGGAGACTCGACTTGTCCGGCCCTCAGGGCGCCCAACTGCGTACGGCGATCGCGTCGGTGCACCGGATCTGCCCGGAGTTCGCTCCGGTGCAGGTGCTACGCCGCAACGGGCGCTCGGTGCTGCTGGTCGGAACGACCGGACGCAGCACGGCCGTCGCGAAGTGTTTACTGGACCACTCCCCCGCGTGGGCCGAACGGATCCGGCACGAGATAGCCGCCTACCGCTCGTTCGTCCGGCACCGCCCGCCGGTGCGGGTGCCGCGGCTGATCGCGGCGGACCCGGACAACTGCACGCTCGTCATCGAGCGGATGCCGGGCCGGGTGGCGGCGCTGCACCGCCACCCGGCGGAGGCTCCGCCGCGGGCGGACATCAGGGCGGCGCTCGGCGCGATCTGCCGGCTCAACGCCTGGCGGCCGCCGGCCGGCACCTTCGACGCACCGCTGGACTACGCGGCCCGTATCTCGCGCTATCACGAGCTGGGGCTGCTCACCGACCGGGACATGGGAGACCTGCAGAAGCTGCTGCACGGCATCGCGCACTCGGCGGGCCGTCAGGGCATGGGCCAGTTCTGCCACGGTGACGCCCTGCTGTCGAACATCCTGCTCTCACCGGCCGGTCCAGTGCTGGTGGACTGGGAGCACGCGGGCTGGTACCTGCCGGGCTACGACCTGGCGACGCTGTGGGCGGTCCTCGGGGACGCGCCGGTGGCCCGGCGGCAGATCAGCCAGATCGCGCAGTCGGCGGGACCGGCCTCGCGCGACGCCTTCCTGGTGAACCTGATGCTGGTGCTGACCCGGGAGATCCGTACCTACGAGATGGCCGTGCAGCGTTCGATGCACGACACGACCCCGGCGGCACCGGGCGTGGTGGCCCACCCGGGTGCTGCGCCGTCCGGCGAGGAACAACGGCTGCTGCTGAGGCGGCTGCACGACGACTGCCAGATGGCCCGACGGGCCGTGCGTGCGGCGGTCGGCACTCGCTGACGGGGACGAAGGTCCGCGGTGCGCCCTGCAGCGGCGCACCGCGGACCTTCGTGTGTCCCAGCCACCAGTGCGCCCCCATACATGACTCACCCATTGGTGTAGTCCACTGACGCCCCGCAGGCCCGAAAGCCGCCGCCACGAAACTCCTCGCGTCCCCTGTTGACAAGGGAATTCGCCTCTCTCTGGGCATGATTGACGGATCGTCGGCCAGCCGGTACCACTGACGCACGCCCGGCCCCGAACGGATCGTCAGACCCCACCGTCCCAGGAGGCTGCATTGCGAGGATCCCCGACCGACCCCACCCGCGCTCCCGGGCACAGACGCGCGCGCGAAGCCGCCGGCGCGCTCGCCACCGCGGCCCTGCTGCTGCCCCTGCTGGGTGCGGCCCCCGCCCCGGACTCCACCGGCTCCGCAGCCTCGACCCTCCAGCGGGCGTTCTCGTCGGCGTCCGCCGAGTACCGCGTGCCGCAGACGGTGCTGCTGGCCGTCTCCTACCTCCAGTCCCGCTGGGACACGCACGACGGAGCGCCGAGCGTCACCGGCGGCTACGGCCCCATGCACCTCACGGACGCCCGCACCGCCCTCGCCGCGACGGAGCACTTCAGCGAGGGCACCGAGGACGCCCGCGGCGACAGCGCCCGCCCGGCCCTGCACCCGACCGCGCGGATCCCGGCTGACTCCCAACTCCCGCCCCGGCTGCGGACGTTGACGAAGGCGGCCGAGCTGACCGGCCTCGCGGCGAGCGATCTGCGGACCGACGAGGCCGCCAATGTGGCCGGTGGCGCCGCACTCCTGGCCGACGCGCAGCAGGGCCTCGGCGAGCCGCTGAGCACGGACCCGGCCGACTGGTACGGCGCGATCGCGCGCTTCTCCGGCGCCGACGACACGGCGACAGCGGCGGCGTATGCCAACGATGTCTACGACGTGATCCACACCGGCGAGCAGCGCGTCACGGACGCCGGGCAGCAGGTCGTGCTCGCCGCACAGCCGGAACTCGCCCCCGACACCGCGCAGTTGGCGGAGACCGGGCTGCGGACGCTCGCCGCCGGCGGCACGGAATGCCCGAAGAAGGTGTCCTGCGAGTGGATCCCGGCGCCGTACTCCCAGTTCGGCAACAACGACTACGGCAACCACGACCTGGGCGACCGGCCCGCGTCGCAGAGCATCAAGTACATCGTCGTCCATGACACGGAAGGCCAGTGGGACGCTGTCCTGAACCTGGTCCAGGACCCCACCTATGTCTCGTGGAACTACACGATCCGCTCCACCGACGGTCTGATCGCCCAGCATGTGAAGGCCAAGGACGTGGCCTGGCACGCGGGCAACTGGTACATCAACGCCAAGTCGATCGGCATCGAGCACGAGGGCTTCCTCGCCGCGCCCGACGCCTGGTACACAGAGGCGATGTACCGCTCGTCGGCGCGGCTGGTGTCGTACCTGACCAAGAAGTACGGCATCCCGCTGGACCGGCAGCACATCCTCGGCCACGACAACGTGCCGGGGCCGACCACGTCCACGGTCCCCGGGATGCACACGGACCCGGGCCCGTACTGGGACTGGGCGCACTACTTCGACCTGTTGGGTCACCCGGTCAAGCAGACCGCGAAGAAGGGCGGCGGCCTGGTGACGATCCGCCCCGACTACACCACCAACCGGCCGGTGTACACGGGCTGCGTCACCGCGGGCCAGCCGTGCGCGGTGCACGGGTCGAGCGAGGTCCGGCTGTACTCCGGGCCCGGCGAGACCTACCCGCTGATCAAGGACATCGGCCTCGGGACGACCCCGACCACCGGGGTCAACGACCTCTCCTCACGGGTGTCCACCGGGCAGCAGTACGCGGTGGCGGACCGCTCAGGGGACTGGACCGCGATCTGGTACCTGGGTCAGGAGGCCTGGTTCAGGAACCCGAAGAAGCAGCCCACCGCGGTCGCGGCGACGGGCCTGGTGGTGACGCCGAAGGCGGGCGTCGACAGCGTCCCGGTCTACGGCCGCGCCTACCCGGAGGCCTCGGCCTATCCGACGGGAGTGCCCGCCCAGGCGGTGTCCCCGCTGCCGTACACCCTGCTCAAGGGCCAGAAGTACGTGGTCGGTGACAAGGTGCCCGGCGAGTACTACTACGCGGTCACCTTCACCACCGACTCGCACAAGGTCGTCGTAGGAAAGGATCTCTACTACGAGATCCAGTACGGCCACCGGGTGGAGTTCGTCCGGGCCGCCGATGTGACGGTGTCGCGGTCGGGCCGGTAGCCGGGCCTCAGCCCTGCTGGAACAGTTCCGCCGGGAGCGGTTTCAGCAGGGCGTAGAGGTCGTCCGTGATGGGGCGGTCCCACGCGGCGATGGTCACCAGGACGTTGTCGCTGCGGTCGAACTGGACGCAGGAGATCCGGCTCTCGGAGAGCTTGAGGCGGCGCACGATCAGCAGGTTGTCGCCCTGCATCACCGGCATGTCCTCGGTGCCTACGACGGTCACCTCCTCGTCGTTCTCCAGCGCGAGGAGCAGCTGCGCGACCTCGAAGGGGATCTCGTCCTCGGCGACGTCACGGGCCGGGGAGCCCTCCGGCAGATTGCCGATGACCATCGCGGGGCCACGGCCGCCGAACAGGTCGTACCGCAGGAACACGCCCTGGCAGGTGCCGTCGGGGGCGGGCAGCAGACCGGCACCGAGGTTGCCGGGCCAGTCGCCCGGGTCCATGGCCAGCACATCGAATTCGGGGCCGGCGGGGGTGGCGCTGCGGCGGCGGAGGAACGACATGCGGGCAATGGTACGGGGTGCCGTCCGGCGGTGTGGCCGGGTGCGGTGCGTTGTTCGCCGCGGGTGCGCGGGGGCTGGCCGCGCAGTTCCCCGCGCCCCTGGGTAGGTGCGTCCTACGTTGGCCGGATTGGTTCCGTTTCCAATCCTGAGCGTTCCGTGCCCACCTTGCGGCAGACCGCCGAGAGCAAGCGCACCACCGTCTGCTCGTCCGTGTGAAGTGCTACGGCTACGTCGGCGTCCGTGTGGCCTTGGGCGGCCAGGGTTGCCGCTGTGCGTTCGTCGGTTGTGAGGGTGTCTGTTTCGGTGGTGTGGAGGGGGTGGGGGCGTAGGCCGGCGGCGGTGAGTTCGGTGCGGGTGGTGTCGGCCAGGCCGTCGGCGCCGCACTGGATGGCTGTGTCGAGGCCTCGGTAGAGGTAGTCGGCGGCTTCCTCGGGGCGGCCGGTGCGGCGGAGTTCGGTGCCGAGGGCGACGAGGGCGCAGGCCAACTCGTAGGCGGCCGGGGAGCGTTCGAGGTGGGTGACGGACTCCTCCAGGAGTTTGGCGCGGTCGGCGCCGGAGGAGACCTCGGCGGCGATGCGCAGGGCCTGGCCGATGGCGGACGGGGTGCCGAACTGGCGGGCGCGGGCGACCGCTTCGTGGGCGGTGGCCATGGCGCGCTCGGGGGTTTCGTGGCGCTCGGCGCGGGCGAGGTGGATCTGCCAGGGGCACCAGGCGGGGTTGCGGATGCCGCGCGGGTCGAGGCGGCGGCCGGCGGCGGCCAACTCGGCGGCGGCCTCCTTGGTGAGGCCGCGGGCCAGCAGGAGTTCGCCGTACACGGTCTGCGCGTCCGGGAAGACGACGGCGGCCGGGAAGGGTTCCGCGAAGGCGTGGTCCTCGGCGAGTCGGGTGGCTTCCTCGACCCGGCCGCGGGCCAGCAGGACCTCGATGAGGATGCCGGTGCCGTACCAGTAGACGGGGGTGCCGGGTCCGACGCGTTCGGCGAGGCGCAGTCCCGCGCGGGCGAAGTCCTCGGCCTCGGCGAGCCGGCCGCGCCGGTAGCGGAGGTAGCCGAGCAGGGTGTAGCCGAACGCCAAGTGGGCGCCGCGCCAGCCCTGTTGCTCGAAGTCGGCGATGCCGGTGGCGAACAGTTCCTCCGCCCGGCCCGGTCGGTCGCAGTACATGTGGGCGAGGGCGACGAGCACCGGTACCTCGAAGCCGCGGTCGGCCTCCGCCCAGCCGAGACCGCCGTTGAGCGCGCGCTCGGCATGGTGGAGGGCCACATGTGCGGGTTCACCACGGAGTACGGCGTCCCAGGTGCGCAGGCCGATGATGTACCGCTCGGTGAGGTCGCGGCCCTTGAGACGGTCGGCGAGTTTGGTGAGACGGCGGGAGCGCGAGGGGTGGTCGGGTTCGTCGGCGCGGAAGGCGTCCCACATGAACTGCTCGGAGAGCATGCGCAGTTTGACCCGGGCGTCGTCGGTGACGTGTATCTCGCGGGCGAGGGTGTCGGAGGCCTCGGCGAGGCGGTCGCTGTGGGCGAGGACCTGGGAGAGGCGGTAGACGATGTGCTGGCGCAGGCCGGGGTCGCTGATGGGTTCTTCGAGGGCGGCCCGGAGATGGTTGACGGTGGTCGCCGGTTCGGTGAGCAGGGAGGCGCTGCCCAGTTCGTAGAGGACGGCGGCCCGGTCGTCGTAGGGCGGGGGTTCGCGCAGGGCGCGGGCGAGGTAGCGGCGGGCCGTGTCGGGGGCGCCCGCGCGCAGGGTCTCGCCGGCCGCCGCGCGGAGTTGCTGGACCACCCAGTTGTCGCCGTCGGGGTGGGTCTCCATGAGGTGGCGGGCGGCGGCGGAGGGGCCCTGGCCCTCGTCGATGA
This sequence comes from Streptomyces sp. NPDC101776, assembly GCF_044766845.1. Taxonomy (NCBI): domain Bacteria; kingdom Bacillati; phylum Actinomycetota; class Actinomycetes; order Kitasatosporales; family Streptomycetaceae; genus Streptomyces; species Streptomyces sp. NPDC101776. The sequence continues at coordinate 107,322 of NZ_JBIWMV010000003.1, forward strand.
CGCACCAGGCGGCCTGGCCGTGCAGGGCCACGCGGACGCCGGCGGGGATGGCCCGGTAGACGGCGGTGGCGATGAGCGGGTGGACGAATTCGAGGGTGCCCGCGGCGGTCAGCGTGCCACTGAGGATGCGGGCGCCGCGCAGCGCGTCGGCGGCGTCGGCGGCCTCCTCGTGACCGAGTCCGGCGACGGCGGCAGCGAGCGCCGGATGGGTCTCGGTGCCGAGGACCGCGCAGGCCCAGGCGAAGCGGACGGTGGAGGTGCCGAGGCGTTCGAGGCGGGTGGTGAGGCCGCTGCCCTTGACGGCGGCGGCGAGGTCGCGGAGTTGGTAGGCACCGGCCTCGGTGGGGTTCAGACCGCCGTCGTGGATCTTGGCGGTGAGTTCGACGGTCTCGAAGGGGTTCCCCGCGGTGACGGCCCAGCACTCGTGGCAGAACGCGTCGTCGGCGTGCTCGCCGAGCGTCTCCCGCACCAGGTCGGCGACGGCCGCGACGCTGAGCGGTTCGAGATCGAGGGGGCGTCCGCCGGCCCGGCCGGGCAGTCCCCTGAACGACTCGGCGTGGGAAGGGAGTTCGTCGGGCCGGTACGCGACGACCACCAGCAGGGGGAGCTGCTCGGCGCGGGGCGCGAACGCGGCCAGCCAGCCCAGGGATTCGGGGTCGGCCCAGTGCGCGTCGTCGAGGACGAGGACCATCGGGGCCCGCTTGACCGCGAGGTGGGTGAGCACCCAGTCGAGGCCGTCGCGCAGGCCCTGTTGGTCGGGCGGGGAGCCCTCGGTGGGGGCGCACAGGCCGAGGGCGGGGCCGACGATGTCGTACCAACTGCCCAGCGCGGTACGGAGATCGGCGTCGGCCGAGCCGGCGAACTGCGGTTGCAGCAGTTGGCGGGCGACGTGGAAGGCGACGCGCTGCTCCTGGTCGCCGCCGCGCGCGGAGAGCACGGTGCAGCCCTGGGCCGCGGCGCGGCGGCGCACTTCGGTGAGGAGGGTGGTCTTGCCGATGCCGGCCCGGCCGGCGAAGGCGAGTAAGGCACCGCGCCGGCGGTCCCCCGGCTCACCGCCGTCCGTGCGCAGACCCGTGAGCTCGCCCAACGCCTCGTCCACGGCGGCGAGTTCACTCTCCCGTTCGAAGAGTGTCCTTCTGCTGCGTGCGCTCCGCTGTCCCATCCCATACCCCCTGCCACGGTGGTGCGCCCGCGCGGGGAGCGAACGCGTACCGTGAGCTACAGGGACCTCAGCGTACGCTTTTCGAGGGTGCCGCGACCGGCGAGTGGGCGAAGGCGTACCGACCGGTTTTCCTGAGTCGGCGGTGACGGCAGGGACGCGGATCCCGTGTGATCCTCACTCCTCCGGTGCGGTCGGCGGCACCACCGCGACCGGGCTCGCCGCGTGCAGCAGGACCGCCTGGGTGACCGAGCCGAGCAGGCGGGCCGGGGAGAGCAGTCGGCGGCGGTGGCGGCCCACGACGACGAGGTCCGCGTCCTTCGAGGCGGCGACCAGGTGGCCGGCCGCGTCGCCCGGGGCGACGTACGGCTCGGCGTGGACATCGGGGTGGAGGTCGCGGTGCGGGGCGAGTTGGGCCTCGGTGAGGACGCGGGTCTCGTTCTCGATGGCGTCCTGGTCGATGACCGGCGGGACGAGTTCACCGGCGGACGCCCAGGCCTGCGGCGGCCACGGGTAGGCGGCGACGACCTGGAGGCGGGCTCCGCGCCGGGCGGCCTCGGCGAAGGCGAACGCGAGGATGGTCTCGTCGGGGCTGTCCACGTGCAGGCCGACGACGACCCGGGGCCCGGGTCCGGCCGGGGGCGCGTCGTGGACCTCGCGACCGGGCCGGGGCACCACGACGACGGGACAGTCCGTGTCGCGGGCTGCGGCCATGCCGTTCGAGCCGAGCAGCAGGCTGGCGAAGCCGCCGCGGCCGCGCGAGCCGAGCACCAACAGCTGTGCGGTGGAACCGAGTTCGGGCAGTACGGCGCCGGGTGCGCCCTGCAGCCTGAGGTACTCCATGACCGGCCGGGCGGCACGCTTCTCGACATACGTACGGACCTCGCCGAGCACCTCGTCCTCGGCCGGGTCCGGCGGCCCGGCGACCAGGACGCCGGGCGGTGTCCAGGCGGCGGCGTACTGCCACACATGGACGACCCGCAAGGGCGCCCCGCGTCCACGGGCCGCGTCGAGGGCCCAGTCCAGGGCGTGCAGGCTGTCGTCCGAACCGTCGACCGCCGCGATGACCGGCAGGGTGCTCATGGGTTCCTCACCTCAGGAGTAGCGGGACCTTCCCCCCTGGGGCCAGCCTGGCTCAGGCGTCGGCTCCAGAAGGGTTCTCTAGGTCGCGTGTCCGGAAAAATCAGGTGGGACACCGGTGAGCGGCGGAACGCCCCTCACGTCAGATCGAACTCCCCCTCCCGCGCCCCCGACACGAACGCGCCCCATTCCGCGGGCGTGAAGATCAAGGAAGGGCTCTCCGGGCGGCCGCTGTTGCGCATCGCGATGAATCCCTCGACAAAAGCGATCTGGACATCCCCCAGTCCACGGCTGCCTGAGTGCCAATCGGCGTCACTGAGGTCCAGCTCCGGCTTGTCCCAGCCCGCAAGCGGGTGCTGCTGGATGGTGCTCTCGGCCACGTCCGTGCTCCTCCCGATTCGTCGTCCGCGGCCAGCCTAGCGATCGACTTCTGATGCCGACAGGCCACGTGAGGGGGACCTTTCAGGAGGCGGGGGGTTCACTGCCCACGAGCCACATCGAGAAGAACTGGGATCCGCCGCCGTAGGCGTGCCCGAGAACCCGTCGGGCCCCTTCCACCTGGTGTTCCCCGGCCTGGCCGCGCACCTGGAGGGCGGCCTCCGCGAAGCGGATCATGCCCGAGGCGCCGATCGGATTGGTCGACAACACACCCCCTGACATGTTCACAGGAAGGTCGCCGTCCAGCTCGGTCACCCCCGATTCGGTGAGCTTCCAGCCTTCTCCCTCCTCGGCGAATCCGAGATTCTCCAGCCACATGGGCTCGTACCAGGAGAACGGCACATACATCTCCACGGCGTCGATGTCCCGGCGCGGATCGGCGATCCCGGCCTGCCGGTACACGTCGGCGGCGCAGTCCTTCCCGGCCTGTGGTGACACACAGTCCTTCCCCGCGAACAGTGTGGGTTCGCTCCGCATGGCACCCCCGTGCATCCAGGCCGCCGGACGGGGTGCGCGGGCCGCCCCCGCCCGGTCGGTGAGGACCATCGCGCAGGCGCCGTCCGAGGAGGGACAGGTCTCCGAATAGCGGATCGGGTCCCACAGCATCGGCGAGGCCTGGACCTTCTCCAGGGTGATGTCGTGCTCGTGGAGATGCGCGTACGGGTTCTTCAGCGCATTGCGCCGGTCCTTGTACGCCACCAGGGAACCCACCGTGTCGGGCGCTCCGGTACGTCGCATATAGGCGCGCACGTGCGGCGCGAAGAACCCACCCGCGCCGGCAAGCAGTGGCTGCTGAAAGGGAATTGGGAGAGACAGTCCCCACATGGCGTTCGACTCGGACTGCTTCTCGAAGGCCAGCGTGAGGACAGTGCCGTGCACGCGGGCGGCGACAAGATTCGCGGCGACGAGCGCGGTCGACCCGCCCACCGACCCGGCGGTGTGCACCCGCAGCATGGGCTTCCCCACGGCCCCCAGCGCGTCGGCGAGATACAGCTCGGGCATCATGACGCCCTCGAAGAAGTCCGGTGCCTTCCCGATGACCACGGCGTCGATGTCGGCCCACGTCAACTCGGCGTCGTCCAGGGCACGTCGGGCCGCCTCGCGCACAAGCCCCGCGATCGACACGTCCCGCCGCGCGGCGACATGCTTGGTCTGGCCGATCCCTACGACGGCCACGGGCTCCTTGCTCATCGCGGATCCCCTTCGAGTACGGCGACCAGGTTCTGTTGCAGACAGGGCCCGGAGGTGGCGTGGGCGAGGGCCCGGTCGGACTCGCCCCGGTGGATACGGGCGGCGGCCTCACCGATACGGATGAGCCCGGCGGCCATGACGGGGTTGGCGGCGAGGGCCCCGCCGGACGGGTTGACACGCACCTCGTCGCCGAGCCGCAGCGCCTTGCGCAGGACGACCTCCTGCGCGGTGAACGGCGCGTGCAACTCGGCGGTGTCCACGGGCCGTTCAAAAGCCCCGGCCTTCTCGGCGGCCAGCCGCGCGGACGGCGAGTCGGTCAACTCCCGTACTCCCAGCCCGTGTGCCTCGATGCGGTGGTCAATGCCCCTGATCCAGGCGGGCCGTTCACACAGTTCGCGGGCCCGGTCGCCGGCCGCGAGGATCACGGCGGCGGCACCGTCACCGATCGGCGGGCAGTCGCCGGTGCGCAGCGGCCGTACGACATAGTCCCCCTGCGGCACCGAACCCCGCACCTGCGCATGGGAGTTGGCGCTCGCGTCGGTCCGGCTGCGGGCGGCCACGGCGGCGAGGGCGGGTTCGTCGGTGTCGCCGGCGTCGATGAGGGCCTGGGCCTGGAGGGCGGCGAGGGCGACGGAGTCCGGCCACAGCGGGGCGACGTAGTACGGGTCGAGTTGTCGCGTCAGCACATCACGCACGGAGCCGGGGGACGACTTGCCGTACGAGTAGACGAGCGCGGTGTCGGCGTCGCCGGTGAGGAGTTTGGTCCATGCCTCGTAGAGGGCCCAGGCGCCGTCCATCTCGACGTGCGACTCGGAGATCGGCGGCCAGGCGCCGACACCGTCGAGGGCGAGGGTGAAGGAGAAGGCGCGGCCCGCGAGGTAGTCGCTGGAGCCGGAGCAGGTGAAGTCGATGTCGGCGGTCTTCAGCCCGGTCTGTTCGAGGACGCCGTGCAGGACCGGCATCAGCATCTCCACCTCGGAGAGCTCGTCGGTGGTGCGCCGGTGGTCGGTCTGCGCGAAGGCGACGACGGCGATCTCACGCATCGCGGCAGCTCCATGCATCACAGCAGCTCCTTGTAGACGTCGTAGTCCGCGTCGGGCTCGCCGCTCGGCCGGTAGTGGTCCGGATAACGCCCGCCCTCGCTCCACACCGCCTCGACGCGCAGCCCCATGCGCACCTGGTCGTAGGGGATGCCGCCGATCCGTCCGTGCAGCGCGAGGTCGGCGCCGTCGAGGGCGATGTGCGCGTAGACGTACGGCACCTCGATGTCGAGGTTCTTCGCCTTGATGTTGACGATGCAGAACGTGGTGACCGTGCCGCGCGGCCCCACTTCCACATGTTCCGCAGTGGCGACACCGCAGGTGGGGCAGGCACCCCTCGGCGGGACGTACACCTTGCGGCAGGAGGGGCAGCGTTCGCCGACGGTGCGTTGTTCGGAGAGCGCGTGGATGTAGTCGGTCTGCGCGCGACCGGGCGAGTAGACGTAGTCGAGGCGGGCCGAGGCCACGATGCCGGTGACCATGTTCTCGAACTCGCCGGTGTGGAGGGTGGGTTGAGATCCCTCGTCGCCTTCGTTCCCGTACGACTCGAAGCAGGCGATGTCCGTGATGGCACCGGTGCGTTCCTCGGCCCAGCGGACGCGGACACGCATGCCGGTGTGCACGGCGTCGGGGCCGGAGGCGTCGAGGGCGTGCAGCAGAGCGGTGTCGGCACCGTCGAGCCGGACCAGCACCCAGGCGAAGGGCGCGTCGAGGGGTTGGCCACGCCGGGATTCGTGGTTCCAGGCCCAGGTGGTGACCGTCCCGGTGGAAGCGACCTCGACGAGATCCCGGATCTCCTCGGCGGTGACGGGGTCGTACTCGACGGGAGGGACGAGGGTACGTCCGTCGCCCGTCTTCACCCCGAGCACGACACGTTCCCGCAGCCCGGTGAGAAACGCGCTCTGGACGGGCCCGAGGGAGCGGGTAAAGGGGAATTCCAGAGTCAGGGGCGCTTTGAGCACTTCAGGCACGACATCTCCTCACTAAACAGATGCGGGCCGACTGTCCCCACCCAGGGGCGCGGGGAACTGCGCGACCAGCCACAACGAACCCGCAGACACAAACGGGCCGACCAGCGGAGCACTACGCCCGCTTATAAACAGGCGCCCGCTTCTCCGCAAAGGCACGCGCCCCCTCCTTCGCATCGGCCGTGTCGAACACCGGCCACCCCCGCTTGAGTTCGGCCGCAAGCCCCTCCGTCTCGGTCAACTCCGCGCTCTCGTACACCGACGCCTTCACCGCCTCGACAGCCAACGGCCCACAGGAGTTGACGAGTTCAGCGATCTCCAACGCCTTGGCCAGAGCCGTCCCGTCGGGGACGACATGCCCGATCAGACCGACGTCCGCCGCCTCCCGCGCGCTGTACGGACGCCCCGTGAGCAGCATCTCCAACGCATGCGTACGCGGAATCTGCCGCTGGAGACGGACAGTTGAGCCCCCGATCGGAAACAGCCCGCGCTTGACCTCGAACAGCCCGAACGTCGCCGACTCCCCCGCGACCCGGATATCGGTGCCCTGAAGAATCTCCGTACCGCCGGCCACGCAGTACCCCTCGACCGCGGCGATCACCGGCTTGCGGGGCCGATGGTGCCGCAGCATCGCCTTCCAGTGCAGGTCGGGATCGGCGGTAAGCCGGTCACGGTACTGCTGCCCCTCCATGCCCTTGCCGGCCAGCGCCTTGAGGTCCATGCCCGCGCAGAACGCGCCCCCCGCACCGGTCAGCACGATCGAACGGATCGCGTCGTCCGCGTCGGCCTCGATCCACCCGTCGTAGAGACCGACCAGCATCGGCAACGAGAGCGCGTTCTTCGCCTCGGGCCTGTTGAGGGTGAGCACCAACGTGGCGCCCTCGCGCCGCACGGTCAGGTGTTCCGTACCGCCCATGGTCGTCTCCCGTCGCCGTACCGCCTCCGGAACGAGAACAGGTTGCAGGAGGCGCCCTGCCAGTACAAGAGGTTTCTGACACTCAGTCAGATTTCTTCTGCGCGGACCCTTCACAGTTGCCGCGCCCTTTGCTCTGATGACCGGCGAACCGACGTCAGGAGGAGTGGTGGAGTACAACATTGCCGACCTGTTCGAGTCGGTCGTCGACGTGGTCCCGGACCGCGAGGCGCTCGTGTACATCGACCACCCGGGGACGGGCGCGGAACGCCGCCTGACCTACGCGGAGTTGGACGCGGCGGCGAACCGCGTCGCCCATCATCTGATCGACGCCGGGATACGCCCGGGCGAGCACCTCGGGCTCCATCTCTACAACGGCGTCGAGTACGTGCAGACGGTGCTGGGCTGTCTCAAGGCGCGGGTGGTACCGGTCAACGTCAACTACCGCTACGTCGAAGAGGAGTTGGTGTACCTCTACCAGGACGCCGACCTCGTGGCGCTGGTCTTCGACACGGAGTTCACCGAGCGGGTGGCGGCCGCGCTGCCGCGGGCGGAGCAGCTTCGGCACCTGGTGCGGGTGGGGACACCGCCGCAAGACGCCCCGGACGTACCGGCGGTGGCCTTCACGGACGCGGAGGCGAGCGGGTCTCCTGAGCGCGGGTTCCCGGCCCGTTCGGGCGACGACCAGTTCATCATCTACACCGGCGGTACGACGGGGATGCCCAAGGGTGTGATGTGGCGCCAGGAGGACCTGTTCTTCTCGGGGCTCGGCGGCGGCGCGCCGACCGGTGAACCCGTCAAGAAACCCGAGGAGTTGGCCGAGCGGGTCGCGGCCGGCGGGGCGGGGATCACCTTCTTCCCCGCTCCTCCGCTGATGCACGGCACCTCCACGCTCACGGCGTTCATCGGCTTCAACTTCGGCCAACGCGTGGTGATCCATCGCAAGTTCGTCCCTGAGGAGGTGCTGCGGACCATCGAGAAGGAGAAGGTCACCAGCATGTCCCTGGTAGGCGACGCGATGCTGCGCCCGCTGATCGACGCGCTCAACGGGCCGATGAAGGGCACCGACTGCTCGTCGATGTTCAGCGTCTCGTCGTCGGGCGCGATCATGTCGGAGACGGTGCGGCGGCAGTTCCAGGAGCTGCTCCCGAACACGATGCTCCTGAACAACTACGGCTCGTCCGAGTCCGGGTTCAACGGCACGGCCACGGCCGACTCCGGGGCCGGGCAGTCCTTCCGCATCCGCGTCAACTCCCGTACCCAGGTGGTCGATCCGGCCACGCACGAGCCGGTCGCCGTGGGTGAGATCGGCCGGGTCGCGCAGTGCGGTCATGTACCGCTCGGCTACTACAACGACGCGCGGAAGACCGCCGAGACCTTCTTCGAGAAGGACGACAGGCGGTGGGTGCTGCTCGGCGACATGGCGACCGTGGACGCGGAGGGCGTCGTCACGGTTCTCGGCCGGGGTTCGCAGTGCATCAACACCGGTGGGGAGAAGGTGTACCCGGAGGAGGTCGAGCAGGCGCTCAAGTCGCATCCGGATGTCTACGACGCGCTCGTGGCCGGGGTGCCGGACGTGCGGTGGGGCAACCATGTGGCCGCCGTCGTTCAACTCCGCGGGGGTGCGGAACGGCTGTCGCTGGACGACATCCAGACGCACTGCCGTACCCACCTCGCCGGGTACAAGATCCCGCGCCAACTGGTGATCGCGGAGTCCATCCAGCGGTCGCCGAGCGGCAAGGCGGACTACCGGTGGGCGCGGGAGGTGGCCGTCGCCGCAGATCAGTGAGTCAACAGTGGGTCAATGAGTACACCGGCTTGAACTGCCGGTAGCGTGCGGCCGTACTCATGGTGACGAATCTGGTGGCCCGGGCCAGGTCCGCCATGCCGTCACCGGGCTCAGCACGGAAGGACGTTCGGGTGCCGCTCTTCACTCGCTCTCAACCGCTGGCGCACGACAAGGCCACCGGGGAGACCGACCCGACAGCGGCGACGGAGGCCGCACCGCCCGGACCACAGAAGCCACCCGAGCAACACGGCTCACCGGACTCACGGGACGCGGCCAACGCGTCCGACTCGGCCGACGGGGCCGGCTCACTTGACGAGGTTGACTCGGTTCACGGGGCCGCCCCGGACTCGGCCAGCACGTCCAACTCGGCTGACCCGGCTGACCCGGACGAATCGTCCGACGCGCCGGGGGCGCCCGAGGCGGCCAAGTCCGTCGACGCCGCCGAATCGGCCTCACCCGCAGCATCTGCCGAACCTGGCGAGCCCGCAGAATCCGCAGAGCCCGCCGGGTCCGAAGAGTCCGCTCAGCCCGGCGAATCCGCAGAGCCGGCCGAGCCTGGCAAGTCCGCAGAGCCTGCCAAGACCGCGGAACCCACCGAGTCCGCGGTGTCCGCGACGCCCGGCGAGGCCTCCGTAGGCGTCGAGACCGCGAAGTCCGGCAAATCCGCCAGCCCCGCAGCCTCCGCCACGCCCGACAAGACCTCTGAGCCCGTCGAGCCCGTCGAGCCCGCAGCGTCCGCTGAACCCGCCGAAGCCGTTGAGCCCTCCGGTCCCGCCGCGCTCGCCGATTCCGCACAATCCTCCGAAGACTCCCCCCAACTCCCCCTCCGCACCGGCTGGTTCGGCTGGCGTGCCCGTTACCCCCGTACCGCACGTGCCGTACGGGTGGGCACGAGTGTGTTGGCCGGTGCGCTGCTGCTCGTGGCTCTCGTGGTGCCCGACCGGCTCGACCGGATGACGTTTCAGTCGTTCCTCCGGCTGCCCGTGGAGCTGATCGTCCTCGCGATCGTGCTGCTCGTGCTGCCGTCGAGGGCGCGGCGGATCGCCGCCGTCGTCTCGGGCGCGTTCGTCGGGCTGTCGACCGTCCTGAAGTGCCTCGACATGGGCTTCTACCAGACCCTGGCCCGCCCGTTCGACCTGGTCTTCGACTGGGTCCTGCTGAGCGACGCGGCGGACTGGATGAAGGACTCGTTCGGGCGCTCGGGCGAGGTGCTCTCGATCGTCGCGGTGATCGTCCTGCTCGTCGTCGTGCTCGTGGCGAGCGCGCTCGCGATGGTGCGGCTGGCGGACGTGCTGGCCGAGCACCGCCCCACGGCCGTACGCACCACACTTGTCCTCGGTGTCGCGTGGATCATGTGCTTCACCCTGAGCGTGCAGGTCGGCGGCGTCACCCTCGCCACCAAGGGCTACAGCCAGTTCCTCACCAACCGCGTGAAGTACGTCCGCGAGGGTCTGGGAGACGCCGACGTCTTCAAGAAGCAGCTCACCGTCGACGCCTTCGCCAAGACCCCGCCCGACCAGCTGCTGACCGGCCTGCGCGGCAAGGACGTCCTGTTCACCTTCATCGAGAGCTACGGCCGGGTCGCACTCGACGACCCGACGATGGCACCGGAGATGGACAAGACGCTCACGGCGGGCGACGCCAGGCTCAAGGCGGCCGGCTTCTCGTCGCGCAGCGCCTGGCTCAGGTCGCCGGTGACGGGCGCGGGCAGTTGGCTGGCCCACTCGACGTTCCTGTCCGGCCTGTGGATCAAGAACCAGCAGCGGTACCGCACCGTGACCACCAGCACCCGAGCGACCCTCACGAGCTACTTCCAGAAGACCGGCGCCTGGCGCACGGTCGGTATCGTCCCCGGTGTGCGCAAGTCCTGGCCCGAGGGCAAGTACTTCGGCCTCGACAACATCTACGACTCGACCCATCTCGGATACCAGGGCCCGTACTTCAGCTGGACGCCGGTGCCGGACCAGTTCAGCCTGGAGTCCTTCGAGAAGCTGGAGTTCGGCAAGAAGAACCGCGACCCGATCATGGCGGAGATCATCCTGGCCTCCAGCCACAACCCCTGGTCCCCCATCGCCCACACCATCCCCTGGGACCAGCTCGGGGACGGCACGATCTTCAACCAGATCAAGAAGGAGGGCACGAACCCGACGGAGGTCTGGAAGAGCGCGAAGCGTGTGCGGACCGAGTACCGCAAGGCCATCCAGTACTCCGTGGACAGCCTGACCCAGTGGGTCCAGCGCTACGGCAACAAGAACACCGTCCTCGTCTTCCTCGGCGACCACCAGCCCGTGCCGACGGTCACCGGTGGCACCGCCGACAGGGACGTGCCGATCACCATCGTCGCCCACGACCCCAAGGTGCTGGACAAGATCTCCAGTTGGGGCTGGACGGACGGCCTCAAGCCCGCCGACAGTGCCCCGGTGCTGGGCATGGACAAGTTCCGGGACCGCTTCATGACGGCCTACGCGAAGTAGCGGCCCAAGCGAAGCAGCGCGCTACTCGTCGGCGAACCGCTGCCGCAACTCCCGCTTGAGGATCTTTCCGCTGGCGTTCCGCGGCAGCTCGGTCACGAACTCGACCCGCTTGGGCGCCTTGAAGTGAGGCAGCTTCTCCCGGGCGTGGTCGATGAGTTGGGCCTCGGTGACCTCGCCGCGCGGGACGACGACCGCTGTGACCGCCTCGATCCAGCGGTCGTCGGGGAGGCCGATCACGGCGACCTCGGCGACAGCCTCGTGGGTGTAGAGAACGTCCTCGACCTGGCGTGAAGCGACCAGTACGCCACCGGAGTTGATGACGTCCTTCACCCGGTCGACGACGGTGAAGAAGCCCTGCGCGTCCCGCACGGCGAGGTCGCCGGAGTGGAACCAGCCGTCGCGGAAGGCGGCGGCGGTCTCCTCGGGCTTGTCCCAGTAGCCCTCGCACAACTGCGGTGAGCGGTAGACGACTTCGCCCTGTGTCCCGTCGGGTACGTCCTTGCCGTCCTCGTCGACCACCCGCGCGTCCACGAACAGCACGGGACGGCCGCAGGATTCCAGCCGGCCCTTGTGCTCGTCGGGGCCCAGGACCGTGGCGAGCGGGCCGATCTCGCTCTGCCCGAAGCAGTTGTAGAAGGCCAGCTTGGGGAGCCGTTCGCGCAACCGCTCCAGGACGGGTACCGGCATGATCGACGCGCCGTAGTACGCCTTGCGCAGGCCGCTCAGGTCACGGGTCCCGAAGTCGGGGCGGTTCGCCAGCCCGATCCACACCGTGGGCGGGGCGAACAGGCTGTCCGCCTGCCCGGCCTCGATCAGGTCGAACAGCCGGTCCCCGTCGGGCGCGTCGAGGATCCTGTTGGTCGCCCCGACCGCGAGGTACGGCAGCAGGAACACATGCAGCTGCGCCGAGTGGTACAGCGGCAGCGAGTGCACCGGCCGGTCCCCGGCGCTCAGGTCCAGGGCGGCGATCGCGCTCAAGTACTCGTGCACCAGGGCCCGGTGGGTCATCATCGCGCCCTTGGGCAGCGCGGTCGTGCCCGAGGTGTAGAGCAACTGCACCAGGTCGTCGGTACGCGGCTCGGGACCGTCGTACGGCGGCGCGGTCGCCAGCAGCTCCAGCAGCGAGCCGTCCGCGTCCCGCAGCGGCAACGTCCGTACGCCGTCCGGGAGTTGACCGGCGAGATCCGGATCGGTGAGCACCAGCGCGCTGCCGGACTGGCCGACGATGTACGCGAGGTCGTCGCCGTTGAGGTTCTGGTTGACCGGCACGTGCACGAGGCCGGCCCGGGCACAGGCGAGGAAGCCGATCAGATAGGCGTCCGAGTTGTGGCCGTAGGAACCGACCCGGTCGCCCGGCGCGAGGCCCTGGTCGAGGAGCACGCTCGCGGCTCGGGAGACGGCGTCGTCGAGTTCCCCGTACGTCCAGGAGCGCTCGCCGTAGTCCACCGCCACGCGGGCGGGAGTGCGCCGGGCACTGCGTCGCAGTACCCCGTCAACCGTGCTGCCGTGTACGGGCGTCATGACACATGATCCTCGGGCCGCCGCCCGGACGGGTCAAGCCGGGTGGCCGAGGTGGGCCCGGCCCATACGTGCCGGGCCCACATATGGGGAACCCACATGTGCCGCACTCACATAGGCCGGACCCGTCCCTCCCAGTACGGCTCCCGCAGCCGCCGCTTGTACAGCTTGCCGTTGGGGTCCCGGGGCATCTCGGCGATGAAGTCGATGCTCTTGGGCCGCTTGTAGCCGGCGAGTTGCTCGGCGCAATGGGCGAGGAGCGCGGCGGCGAGATCCGGACCCGGTTCGTGGCCCGGACCCGGTTCGACGACGGCCTTGACCTCCTCGCCCCACTCGTCGTGCGGGATGCCGAAGGCCGCGGCGTCGGCGACGGCGGGATGGGCGAGCAGCGCGGACTCGATCTCGGCCGGGTAGATGTTGACGCCGCCCGAGATGATCATGTCGATCTTGCGGTCGCGGAGGAAGAGATAGCCGTCCTCGTCGAGGTAGCCGAGGTCGCCGACGGTGAAGAAGTCGCCGATGCGGTTCTTCTTCGTCTTGGCCTCGTCCTTGTGGTACGCGAAGCCGCCGGTGCTCATCTTCATGTAGACGGTGCCGAGTTCACCGGGCGGGAGCCGGTTGCCGTCGTCGTCGAAGACCGCGAGTTCGCTGATGGGCCAGGCCTTGCCGACCGTGCCGGGCTTCTTCAGCCAGTCCTCGGCGGTCGCGAAGGCGCCACCGCCCTCGCTGGCCGCGTAGTACTCCTCCACACACATGCCCCACCAGTCGATCATCGCCCGCTTCACATGGTCCGGGCACGGGGCGGCGCCGTGGATGGAGTGCCGCATGGACGAGACGTCGTAGCGCGCCCGTGTGTCCTCGGGGAGGGCGAGGAGTCGGTGGAACTGGGTGGGGACCATGTGGGTGTGGGTGCACTTCTCGCGGTCGATGAGGCGGAGCATCTCCTCCGGGGTCCACTTGTCCATCAGGACCAGGCGGTGCCCTATGTGCAGGCTGGCGCCCGCGAACTGGAGGACGGCCGTGTGGTAGAGCGGCGAGCAGACCAGGTGCACGTTGTCGTCGAACGGCTTGATGCCGAAGATGCCGAGGAAGCCGCCGAGGTACGCCGACTCGGGTGGCTTGCCGGGCAGGGGGCGGCGGATGCCGCGGGGGCGGCCGGTGGTGCCCGAGGTGTAGTTCATGACCCAGCCGAGGGTGCGGTCCGTGGGCGCCGACTCCGGTTGTCCGTCGAGGAGTTCGGCGTACGGCCGGAAGCCCTCGACCGTGCCGACCGCGTACCGGTGGGTGGCGGGCAGGCCCGCCTCGTCGGCGGCCTGGCGGGCGGCTTCGGCGAACCGCTCGTGCGCGATGAGCACCTTGGCGCCGGAGTCGGCGACTATCCAGGCGATCTCCGGTGCGACGAAGTGGTGGTTGACGGGGACGAGGTAGAACCCGGCCTGGGTGGCGGCCAGATGGGCCGTGAAGAACTCGACTCCGTTGGGCAGGACGACCGCGAAGGCGTCGCCGGTTTCCAGTCCGGCGGCGCGCAGTCCGTGGACGAGCTGGTTGGCGGCGGCGTGCAGTCGGCCGGCCGTCCACTCCTCGCCGTCGGGCGCGACGAGGACCACGCGGCCGGGGTCCTGGGCCGCCTGGGCCCAGAAACCGGCGGGGGGTGTGCTCACTCCCTGTGCGGCGGCCCCACCTGCCGTGGCTCCGCCCTGTGTGGTCTCACCCTGTGTGCTCTCGCGCTGTGTGCTCACTGGCCGCTCCTTCCGGCGATGCGGTTGATGCGGTCGACGGCGTGCTCGAAGCCGCGGGTGAGGTCGTCGAAGACGGCCTGGACACTGCGTTCGCTGTTCATCCGGCCGACGATCTGGCCGACGGGGGTGCCGAGCAGCGGTTCGATCTCGTACTTCTGGATGCGCGAGACGGCCTCCGCGACCAGCAGGCCCTGGAGCGGCATGGGGAGGGTGCCCGGACCGTCCGGGTCGTCCCAGGCGTCGGTCCATTCGGTGCGCAGTTGGCGGGCCGGCTTCCCGGTCAGGGCACGGGAGCGGACGGTGTCGCCGGATCCGGCGGCGAGCAGTTTGCGGGTCACTCCGGGCGAGTGCATATCGGCTTCCGTGGTGGTCAGCCACAGGGAGCCCAGCCACACACCTTGGGCGCCGAGGCTGAGCGCGGCGGCCACCTGCTGTCCGCTGCCGATGCCGCCCGCGGCGAGTACCGGCAACGGGTCGACGGCGTCGACGACTTCGGGCGTGAGCACCATGGAGGCGATCTCGCCGGTGTGGCCGCCCGCCTCGTAGCCCTGGGCCACGACGATGTCGATGCCGCCCTCCGCGTGCTTGCGGGCGTGCCGGGCGCTGCCCGCGAGCGCGGCGACGAGGACGTTCCGGTCATGGGCGCGGGCGACGACGTCGGCGGGCGGCGAGCCCAGCGCGTTGGCGAGCAGCTTGATCGGGTAGTCGAAGGCGACGTCGAGCTGGGTGCGGGCGACCTGTTCCATCCACCCGGTGATGCGCCAGCCGGACACCTCGCCCTCGGCGAGTTCGGGAACGCCGTACTTGGCCAGGGTCTCGGTGACGAACTGCCGGTGCCCTTCCGGGATCATCGCATCGACCTGGGCCTCGGTGACGCCCTCGACCTTCTTCGCCGGCATGACGACGTCGAGGCCGTACGGCATCCCCTCGACATGCGCCTCCAGCCAGTCGAGGTCGCGCTTGAGGTCGTCGGGGGCGGTGTAGCGGACCGCGCCGAGCACTCCGAAACCGCCGGCCCGGCTGATGGCCGCGGCGACGGCGGGGAACGGCGTGAAGCCGAAGATGGCGTGCTCGATTCCCAGTTTCTTGCTCAACTCCGTCTGCATGGGCGCAGAATGCCGCAGTCCTCCGGACGACGGAAGGCCTTTTCTGATGCTCCGTCAGATTTTCCTCGCGGCGGGCCCACAGGACACGGGCCGTCAGGCGTCCCCGCCCTCCAGCACCGCCATCGCCGCGTTGTGCCCAGGCACCCCGCTGACTCCCCCGCCGCGCACGGCGCCCGCGCCGCACAGGAGCACGTTCGCGTGCCGGGTCTCGACGCCCCAGCGGCCGGTGGTCTCCTGGGCGTACGGCCAGGTCAGTTCGCGGTGGAAGATGTTGCCGCCGGGCAGCCGGAGGTCGCGTTCCAGGTCCAGCGGGGTCTTCGCCTCGATGCAGGGACGGCCGTCGGCGTCGGTGGCGAGGCAGTCGGCGAGCGGCTCGGCGAGGTGGGTGTCCAACTGGGCGAGCGTCGCCTTCAACAACTCGTCGCGTACGGCGTCGTTGTCCCGTTCGAACAGCCGCGCCGGGGTGTGCAGACCGAAGAGGGTGAGGGTCTGGTAGCCGTTCTCGACGAGGTTCCGGCCGAGGATGCTCGGGTCGGTGAGCGAGTGGCAGTAGATCTCCGAGGGCGGCGCGGCGGGCAGCGCACCGGACGCGGCCTGGGCGTGCGCTGCGGCCAGTTGGCCGTAGCCCTCGGCGATGTGGAAGGTGCCGGCGAACGCCTCGCGCGGGTCGACCGAGGTGTCGCGGAGCCGGGGCAGCCGCTTGAGCAGCATGTTCACCTTGAGCTGGGCGCCCTCGGCGGGGGCGGGCGGTTCGTCGCCGGTGAGGGCGGCCAGTTGCTGCGGGGAGGCGCCGACGAGGACGTGCCGGGCGCCCACGACGCCTTCGCCGTCCGCCGTGCGATAGGTGATCTCGGCGGCGCGTCCGTCCGTGTCGATGTGGACGGCCTCGTGACCGGTGGCGAGTACGGCGCCGGCCGTGCGCGCGGCGGTGGCCAAGGCGTCGGTGAGGGCGCCCATACCGCCGACCGGCACGTCCCAGGCACCGGTGCCGCCGCCGATGACGTGGTAGAGGAAGCAGCGGTTCTGGGCGAGCGTGGGGTCGTGGGCGTCGGCGAAGGTGCCGATGAGGGCATCGGTGAGGACGACGCCCCGGACCAGGTCGTCCGCGAAGTTCTCCTCGATCGCGACGCCGATCGGCTCCTCGAAGAGCATCCGCCAGGCGTCCTCGTCGTTGACGCGACGGCGCAGTTCGTCGCGGCTGGGCAGCGGCTCGGTGAGCGTGGGGAAGACCCGCTGCGCGAGGCGGCCGGTCATGCCGTAGAGCCGCTGCCAGGCCGCGTACTCACGGTCACCGCCGGTCAGCCGGGCGAAGGCGTCACGGGTCCGGCGCTCGCCGCCGCCGACGAGGAGGCCGGTGGAGCGTCCGTCGCGCTCGACGGGGGTGTACGACGAGATGGTGCGCCCCCGGACACGGAAGTCGAGGCCGAGGTCCCGCACGATCTTCTTGGGCAACAGGCTGACCAGGTACGAGTACCGGGACAGCCGCGCGTCGACCCCCGCGAACGGCCGCGTCGACACGGCGGCGCCACCGGTGCCGTCGAGCCGCTCCAGCACGAGCACGGAGCGCCCGGCGCGGGCCAGGTAGGCGGCGGCGACCAGGCCGTTGTGGCCACCGCCGACGATGACGGCGTCGTACGTCCGGTGTCCGGGTCCCTCGTGTGCAGGCATGGTTCTTGGTAACACGAGGTGATCTAGGTCGGCCAGAGGTGGGCCGGGATGGGCGGTAGGCGGTAGGTAGGCCGGGGAGCGGTGGGCGCGGGTGGCGGGTGGCGGGTGGCGGGTGGCGGGTGGCGGAGCTCGGGTGTTGCAAGTGCGGCCATGGGCAGGGCGCGGGGTGACCGGGGCGGACACACAGGACACACGGGACGCACCGCCGTCAGCAGCCTCGGCCCGACGAGCTCGCCGCCTGGCGATGCGGCAGCCCTCCGCGCCGATGCCTCCGCGATCCCATGGACTGACGGACTGACGGTCTCGCGCCCGGCGCCCCCGCAGCCCGACAAACCCACAACCCGGCAGCCCGACAACCCCACGGACCAGAAACTCCCCCGCCAACCACCCGCGGCTAGCTGCCCCCCGGCACCCGCCCCTGCCGAAGCGCCGCCACCCGGCGGTACAGCTCGGCCGCCTCCGTGGTGCGGCCGAGTTGTTCCAGGCAGTGGGCCTCGTCGTTGCGGCTGGCGAGGGTGTCGGGGTGGGCGGGGCCCAGGACGCGCTCGCGGGCCGCGGCAACCCGGCGGTACTCGGTGAGGGCGTCGGACCAGCGGCCCAGCCAGCCGAGGCCGACGGCGACCTCGCGGCGGCTGACCAGGGTGTCGGTGTGGTCGGCGCCCAGGACGCGCTCGCGGATCGCGCACACGTCGCGGGACTCGGCGAGGGCCTCCTCCCAGCGGCCGAGGCGGCCGAGGTTGACGCCGAGGCCGTGGCGGGCGCGGAGGGTCTCGGGGTGGGCGGGGCCGTGGACGCGGGTGCGGTCGTCGATCAGGTCGCGGTACAGCTTGAGGGCGTCGGCGCTGCGGCCGAGCCGGCCGAGGCTGATGCCGACCTCGTAGCGGGCGGCGAGCGTGTCGGCGTGGTCCGGGCCGAGAGCTTGCGCGCGGGCCTCGGCCACCTCGCCGTAGGTCTGGAGGGCTTCCGCCCAGCGTCCCAACTGGCCCAGTGCGTAAGCCACTTCGTAGCGGGTGACCAGGGTGTCGGGATGGCCCGGGCCCAACACGCGGGCGCGCGCGGCGGCGACCTCGCAGGCCATGCGGTACGAGTCCTCCAGGCGGCCGAGCCGGCTGAGGTTGAAGGCGAGGTTGTGGCGGCAGCGCAGGGTGTCCGGGTGGTCGGGGCCCATCGTGCGTTCGCGGGCGGCGAGTACGGACGTGTACACCTGGTGTGCGTCGAAGTGACGGCCCAACTGGCCCAGGACGTATGCCATTTCCTGCCGGGCGGCGAGCGTGTCGGCGTGGTCGGCGCCCACCGCCCGTTCCCTGGCGCGGGCGACATGGGTGTACTCGTGCAGGGCGTCGGCGGCGCGGCCGGTGCGGCTGAGGGTGAAGCCGAGTTCGTAGCGGCTGGCGAGGGTGTCGGGGTGGTCCGGGCCGAGGAGATGGGTGCGTTCGGCGGCGACCGCGCGGTGCACCTCACCCGCCTCCGCCCAGCGGCCGAGCCGGCCCAGGCTCAGGCCCGCGTTGTGGCGCCCGGCAAGGGAGTTGAGGGTCTCCGCGGAGGGCGCGGACGGTGACTCCGGTGCGGGTTCCTCCGCGTGGCCGGTGGCCGGGCGGGCGATCCACTCGCCGGTGAGTCCGGCACCGGCGTCCGGCGGTGTGGTGCGCAGTCCGGCGCCGGTCGCCTTGTGTCCGGTGGTCATCCCGCGTGTCCAGGACGGCAGACGCGGCTCGCCGGACACCGCCTCCGGCGGGCGCGGTCGGGGCTGCGGGGTCACAACGGTCGGCACGTACAGGGGTGTCGTACGGCCCAAGGTGATCCGGCGCCCCAACTCGCGCGCGTCGTGCGGACGTTGCTCCGGGAGCTTGGCCAGCAGGTCGAGGATGACCTTCTCCAGGTACTCGGGAACCTCGGGGCGCCTCTCACGCGGCGGGCTGGGCACGGTGTCGCGGTGGCCGATGAGGATCGCCCAGGCGTCGCCGAGATCGAACGGCGGCGCCCCGGTGGCGAGTTCGTACAGCACGCAGCCGAAGGAGTAGAGGTCGCTGCGCTGGTCGACCTCGGTGCCGCTGATCTGTTCCGGCGACATGTAGTGCGGGGTGCCCATCGCGATTCCCGTGCCGGTGAGCCGGGAGGTGAAACCGATGTCGGCGCCGAGGCGGGCGATGCCGAAGTCGCAGATCTTCACCGTGCCGTCGGTCAGCCGCATGATGTTCGCGGGCTTCAAGTCGCGGTGCACGATGCCCTGTTGGTGGCAGTAGGCGAGGGCGGAGGCGACCTGCTCGGCGATCTCGACGACGTCAGCGACGGGCAGCGCCCGCTGTTCGTCGTCCTCCAGGAGCTGGCTGAGATTGCGGCCGTCGAGCAGCTCCATCACCAGGTAGAGGACGCCGTCGGACTCGCCGAAGTCATGAACGACGGTCACCCCGCGGTGCTGCAACCCCGCGGCCACCCGCGCCTCACGCCGGAACCGCTCGCGCAGCACCCGGGTGAACGACTGGTCGTGGTGCGGGTTCATCGGCTTGAGGCACTTCACGGCGACCAGCCGCCCCAGCGACTCGTCCCGCGCACGCCACACCTCGCCCATGCCGCCGCGCCCGATCAGATCGAGCAGCCGGTAGCGGCCCTGGATCAGCCTGCTGTCCCCCATCTCCCGCGATCGCCCCCGTCAGTGTTCGTCCCGCCCTCCCCTGGCTCGTCCAGTATGGCGAGCGATCGTCCGACTTTGTACGCCGGCGGGTCAGCGTGGCGGCCGCGGGTGCCGGTGCGTCGGGGCCGGGGGGCCGTTCCGCCGTACAACTGACGGGCGTACGACGGCAGGAGGACGTAGGGCAAATGCACCACGCGCCGCCGGAGCGCCTCGCACGCCGGGACGAGGACGGGGTGCGCCGGGACGAGGACGGGATATGGCGGGACGAGAGCGGGATATGGCGGGCTAGCGCCGCACCCTCGGCATCCCCAGCCCGATCCACGAGATGATCTCCCGCTGGATCTCGTTGTTGCCGCCGCCGAAGGTGAAGATGACGGCGGAGCGGTAGCCGCGTTCCAGTTCGCCGTGCAGGACGACGCCCGCGGAGCCCTCCTTCAGGGCGCCGGTCGCGGCGACGATCTCCATCAGCCAGGCGTAGGCGTCGCGGCGGGCCTCGGAGCCGTAGACCTTGACGGCGGAGGCGTCCTGGGGGGTGAGGGTGCCTTCCTGGACGGCGTTCACCATCTGCCAGTTGAGGAGCTTCATCGCGTCGAGCCGCGCGTGGGTGCGGGCGAGGAGGCGGCGGACCCAGGGAAGGTCGACGACGCGGCGGCCGTCGGCGAGTTTGGTCTCCATGGCCCAGTGCTGGACGTCGTGCAGGGCGCGGATCGCCATCGTGCCGTGGGCGGCGAGGGTGACGCGTTCGTGGTTGAGCTGGTTGGTGATCAGGCGCCAGCCGTGGTTCTCCTGGCCGACGCGGCGGGAGACCGGGACGCGGATGTCCTCGTAGTAACTCGCGGTGGTGTCGTGCGAGGCGAGGGTGTTGATCACCGTGCAGGTGTAACCGGGGTCGGCGGTCGGGACCAGGAGCATGGTGATGCCCTTGTGCGGCGGGGCGTCGGGGTCGGTGCGGACGGCGAGCCAGACCCAGTCGGCGGTGTCGCCGTTGGTCGTCCAGATCTTCTGGCCGTTGACGACGTATTCGTCGCCGTCACGTACGGCCCGTGTCTTGAGCGCGGCCAGATCCGTGCCGGCCTCGGGCTCGCTGTAGCCGATCGCGAAGTCGATCTCGCCGGCGAGGATCTTCGGGAGGAAGTACGCCTTCTGCTCGTCGGTGCCGAACCGCATGATCGTCGGGCCGACGGTGTTGAGGGCCATCAACGGCAGCGGTACGCCGGCCTGCGCGGCCTCGTCGAAGAAGATGAACTGCTCCATCGGCGTCAGCCCGCGCCCGCCGTACTCCTCGGGCCAGCCGACGCCGAGCCAGCCGTCCGTGCCGAGCCGCCGGATGGTCTCGCGGTAGAAACGCTTCTGGGCGGCCGGGTCGGCGTAGCGGGAGTAGGCGTGGTCGGGCACCAACTCGGCGAAGTAGGCGCGCAGTTCGGTGCGCAGTCGCTGCTGCTCGGGCGTGTATTCGAGATGCACGGCGCCTCCTGGCTCCCCAAGGCCGGTCCTGACGGCGCACACCGTAGAACGTGTTCCAGAAATAGGGAATGGCGAGGCGGCGACGACCCGGACCTTGCGCCGTGTCTTTCACCTTGAGCGAGCCCCTGGGGTTGTACGGGTGCCGCGAGTGGCGCTTCCCCGCACCGGGGCCGATGGAGCTCATGCGCTGCTACATCGGCAGGACCGGCGACGGCTTCGAACTGGATCCGGAGCGGATTCTCGCCCTGGACTTCGGGGAGCACCGCTTCGCCGTCCCGCTGGACTCCGACAACAGCCGGGGCCCCGAGTCGGCCCATCCGATCCGCGTCGGAGAGGACGGCCGGACCTCTCCCCGCGGCGGGTTCCGGATCTGGTAGCGAGGGCGGCGGCGGTCCGGAACGACCGGCTGTCCGTGGGTCCGGCGGCAGAACGGCACAACTGCCCGTCAGTTCAGCGTCGCCAGGAACTCCGTGCACGCCCGTGCGCAGTCCCGGCAGGCCGCCGCCTCCGTCGCGGCACCCGGCCGTGCGTCGAAGACCTGCGCGCTCTCCAGGCAGACGAGCAGGCACCACTTGGTCTGGAGGCGCAGGGCGGACTCGTCCTGGAGGTTCTGCTCGGCCAGCATCCGGCAGGTCGCGTCGCACACCTCCGCGCACAGCAGCGCCTTGCTTCGGACGAGGGCCTCGTGGCCGGTCGCGTCCGGACCGGAGCGGCTGACGCGCAGCACACAGGCCCGCGCACATCCGGTGCAGGCCTGTGCGCAGGCGAAGCGGTCCTCCAGGAAGCGGACGAGCTCCTGCTGGGTGGTCAACGAGGTCACACCCTCCGGATTGCCGCTGACGGCCGGCGCAAACCCGGCACGGCGGGCGTACGGGGCGCGTAAAGGGCACATACGGGGTGCACACGGGGTGCGCGGGCCCCCGGCGATCAGTACGGTGGCGATCAGTACGGTCGCTGTCCAGGTGTTCGACCTTGGACAGGAGCGACCGCGCACGTCATCGAGGGGTTGAGGCGGCATGGCCGGCAAGAAGGCGGCAAAGCTGCCGCGCGCGAAGTACGAGACGGAACTGCTGCGCCTTCAGACGGAGTTGGTGAAACTCCAGGAGTGGGTGCGGGCCGAGGGCACCCGGCTGGTGATCGTCTTCGAGGGGCGGGACGCGGCGGGCAAGGGCGGCACCATCAAGCGGGTCGCCGAGCACCTCAACCCGCGCGTCGCCCGGATCGCCGCACTGCCGAAGCCGACCGACCGCCAGCGCACCCAGTGGTACTTCCAGCGGTACGTCGAGCATCTGCCGGCCGCGGGCGAGATCGTGCTGTTCGACCGCTCCTGGTACAACCGGGCGGGCGTCGAGCGGGTGATGGGCTTCTGCTCCAAGGAGGAGTACCAGCTGTTCCTGCGCCAGTGCCCGATCTTCGAGCGGATGCTCGTGGAGGACGGGATCGTGCTGCGCAAGTACTGGTTCTCGGTGAGCGACGCCGTGCAGCAGGACCGGTTCCGGCGCCGGCTGGAGGATCCGCTGCGGCGCTGGAAGCTCTCGCCGATGGACCTGGAGTCCATCACCCACTGGGAGGACTACTCGCGGGCCAAGGACGAGATGCTGGTGCACACCGACATCTCCGAGGCCCCGTGGTCCGTCGTCGAGAGCGACGACAAGCGCCGGGCCCGGCTGAACATGATCGCCCACCTGCTCGGCTCCCTCCCCTACCACGAGGTGTCGCCCCCGGTCCTCGAACTCCCGCCCCGCCCGCCGTCCACCGGCTACAAACGTCCGCCGCGCGACCTCCAGACGTACGTCCCGGACCACGCGGCGAGCCTCTGAACCGGAACCCCGTGTCCACCGGCCCGGCCGGGCGCCTCCTGGACTGGCGGCGCCTGACGCCCGGAATCGCCGCGCTCGCCGGATACCGGCGTGCCTGGCTGCGCGGCGATCTGCTGGCCGGGGTCACGGTGGCCGCGTATCTCGTCCCTCAGGTGATGGCGTACGCCGGGGTCGCCGGGCTCCCGCCGGTCGCCGGGCTGTGGGCGATCCTGCCCGCGCTCGCCCTGTACGCCGTGCTGGGCTCGTCGCGGCTGCTCTCGGTGGGCCCCGAGTCGACGACCGCGCTGATGACGGCGACCGTCGTGGGCCCCCTCGCGGCCGGCGACCCGAGCCGCTACGCCACGCTGGCCGCCGCCCTCGCGGTCACGGTCGGTCTGCTGTGTCTGGTCGCGTGGGCGGTACGGCTCGGCTTCGTCGCCGATCTCCTCTCGCGCCCGGTCCTGATCGGTTATCTGGCGGGCGTGGCCCTGATCATGATCGTGGACCAACTGCCCAAGCTCACCGGGGTGTCGACGACCGGTACGGCGTTCTTCCCCCAACTCTGGTCGTTCCTGCGACACTTGGGTCAACTCCACACGCCCACGCTGGTGTTCGCGGTGGCCCTGCTCGGGTTCCTCTTCACGGTGGCGCGGCTGTCCCGGACGGTGCCCGGCCCGCTGCTGGCCGTGGTGCTGGGCACGGCGGCCGTGGCTGTCTTCGACCTCGACGACCGCTACGACATCAAGGTGATCGGCCACGTCCCGGCGGGACTTCCCACGATCGGGCTGCCGGACCTCACCGAACTGCCCCACCTGGTGCTGCCCGCGCTCGGTGTCCTGCTCGTCGCCTACACCGACTTCATCCTCACCGCACGGGCCTTCACCGGCGACGACGCGGACGACGACGGCCCCGGTCTCGACGCCGACCAGGAGTTCCTGGCCCTGGGCGCGGCCAATCTCGGCGCGGGCGTGCTGCACGGCTTCCCGGTGAGCAGCAGCGCGAGCCGCACCGCGCTGGCCTCCTCGACGGGCGCCCGCAGCCAGGCGTACTCGCTGATCGCGGGCGCGGTCGTCCTGGCGGTCCTCCTCTTCCTGAGCCCCCTCCTGTCGCGCACCCCCTCGGCGGTCCTCGGCGCCCTCGTCGTCTACGCGGCCGTCCGCATGATCGACCTCACCGGCTTCCACCGGCTGGCGACCTTCCGCCGCCGCGAACTCCTGCTCGCCCTGGGCTGCTTGGCCGGCGTCCTGGCCCTGGACATCCTCTACGGCGTGATCGTCGCCGTAGGTCTGTCGGTGGCCGAACTCCTCACGCGGGTGGCCCGTCCGCACGACGCCGTCGAGGGTCTGGTCCCCGGTGTGGCCGGCATGCACGACGTGGACGACTACCCGCAGGCCCGCACGATCCCGGGCCTGCTCGTCTACCGCTACGACTCCCCGCTCTTCTTCGCCAACGCGGAGAACTTCCGCCGCCGCGCCCTGGCCGCCGTAGCCCAACAGGCCATCCCCGTACGGTGGTTCGTTCTCAACGCCGAGGCCAATGTGGAGGTGGACATCACCGCCCTGGACGCGGTCGACGAACTCCGCCGCGAACTCGCCCACCGCGGCGTCGTGTTCGCCCTCGCCCGGGTCAAGCAGGACCTCCTCGACGACCTGGAGGCGTACGGGCTGGTGGAGTCGGTGGGCACGGACCACATCTTCCCGACGCTGCCGACGGCGGTGGCCGCGTACCGGGAGTGGAGCGGCACACCCGACGAGGGAACGACCTGACGTGGTGCCCGCGGTCTACAGCCAGGCGGTGAGGAGGTTCTGTACCGGGTCGCCGCCGTCGCGCGCCAGGCAGAGGGCTCGCGCGCCGACCCACAGGACGGTCGTGCCGAGGCGGTCGGGGTAGCGGTCGAGCATCGCGTGGAAGTAGGCCTCGGGGGTGTCGCGGTCGGCCAGGACGTCCTCGGCGTCGTCGAAGTACTGGCGGGTCTCGCGGACGAGGCGGGCCTCGTCGTCGTCGAGGGTCTTGTTCTGGTGGCTCGCGACGATCCGGCGCGGCTCCAGCGCGGCGACCGTGTCGACGGCCTTCCGCCAGGCGTCGAGACCGTCGTCGGCCGCCTCGCCGAGGTACTGGTGCACGCCGTTGTAGATGACGTCACCGGCCACCACCAGGTCGAGGTCGGGCACATCCGGCACGGCGCAGTCGTCGGAGTCGGCGTGGCCCACTTCGCCGATGTTCAGAGCGTGCCCTTCGAGGGTGAGGCGGTTTCCCGGCACCGTAACCGCGGTGTCGGGCGAGGGCGGGATCCGGCCGGGGAACAGCCTGTCCCGGAGCACCTCCCGGAACGCCTCGTTGCCGCGCATCTGCCGAGAGCCTGAGCCCCTCCCCCAACACCCTTGGTACCCATGTCCGTACGATCTTCGCGAAGCTGGGCGTTCACTCACGCGTGCGACCGGCCAACGCCCTCCACACTCACCAAGCCGGACTGTCCGGGCCGTAGCCCGTGCTGCCCGGTCGCCCGCTAGCTCTTCTGCAGGGCGCGGGTGACACCGGCGATGACCGCTGTCGTCAGCACCCAGCCGAAGGCGATCAACAGGTAGGCCAGCAACTGGAGGCCACCGTTCGACCAGTACCAGGACGTGCGTTGGCCCAGGCCGCCGAAGGGGATCAAGAGGTCGAGCGTGTAGACGAGGGGCTGGAAGGGGGCGCCTTCGCCTCGTTGGACCGGGGCGGGGGTGTGCGTGCCGAAGGACAGCGTGCCGAGCAAGGTGAGCGCGAGGAGCCAGACGCCGGCCAGCCAGGGGCGGTAGCCGTAGCCGACGGTCATGTCGAGGAGGTGTCCCCACGCGCGTGCGGCCCAGGGCAGGGTCTGCCGCCGATGGCGCTGTCTGGCCAGGAGTACCCGGCGGGCTTCGTCGTCGTGGCCGGCTTTGCGGTACCAGCTGGCCAACTGCTCATAGGGCTGGGGGTTGTAGCCGGGGCTGCGGCGTATCCATGCCACGCGCGAGGCCGCGGAGTTCCGCCGGCCCGCTGTCTCCTGCCGCTCGTCCGCCTTGATGGAGCCGTAGACGAACCCTTCCAACTCCACCACGTCCGGCCAGCTCTGCTCGCTGTCGTGGAGGTAGGACACCTGCGCGCCCTGGAGGTCCACGGTGCCGGAAGGCGGCCGGGCGAGGGTGAGGTCGAAGTCGACGGCCTGCATCAACAAGGCGGTCAGGGACGGGCCTTGGCCTTCGGGCGGTCCGTTGAGGACGGCTCCTTGGAAGGTCAGGGTGCCCGATACCCGGGTGCCGTGCAGCCGTACGGTCCCGTCCGCGGTGAACCCGTCGGAGAAGTCGAGTGTCGAGGCCACCGCGTTGTCCAGGAAGAGCGCCACTCCGCTCGGACCGGGGTCCGTCAGGTGCGCGCCCCGCATGAACAGTCCGCCCGGCAACTGGGCTCCCGGCAAACGCACTTCACCCCGTGCGACGAAGCTCCGGCAGAAGAAGCCCCCTTCCATGACCAGGCCACCGGCGGCCACGGCCCAGCCTCCGGGCGCGTTCATCTCGGCCCGGTTGAGGACCACTCCGCCGGTCACCCGGGCGTTGGTGAGCGAGAGGGCGGTGATGTCGTGGTTGAAGGGCGAGGCGGCGCCGCCCTCCACGTATGAGCGCCGCAGGTCGAAGTTCCCGTCGATGCGCGCCGAGCCGGCGTCGATGCCGGGTACCCGGCTGCTTTTGATCACAAGCGTCTGTGTCGACGCCCCGAAGAGGCTCACCGGCTCCTCGAACCAGCACTCCTCGATCCAGACGGACTGACCGATCTGCGCGCCGGCCAGGTTGAGGGACCCGGTGATCCGCGCCCCGGCCAGCCTCAGGCAGGCGACGGCGCCCGGTTGCACGGTGTTCGCGCCCAGGAGGAGCGCCATGAGCACGGCGGTCCGGACCGTCCTGGCCGGACCCCACTGCCCGCCTTCGGCGACACGGTCGTCCTCGGGGACGCCCGTGCGCAGATCCACGGGGCGCCCTTCCGGGAACGCGTCCCACAGTTCACGCTCCGGTGCGGTCAACTCGTCGTAGGAGAGCACCTGTTCAGAGTAGTGATCTTCCGCTGCGTTCGCGCCGGCCTTGTTCCCCGTCGAAGACGCCGGTGCCCGAGCCGCGCGGCAGCCGTTTCGCCGCGTCGTCGGTCGAGCGCCGCTCATCGAGGAGAGCCGGGGCCTGTTCCTCGATGAGCGGTGTCGCGGACGGAACTGCCCACTGACTACCGGCTATTGGCGGCCCGGCCTCACTTCAGGTGCCGGTCCAGGAAGCGGCCACCGTCCTCCAACTCGAACGACGGGGTGCCGGTGTGCCCGCCCAGATTGGCGTGCAGCGTCTTCTCCTCGGTGCCGAAGGCGTCGAACAGGTCCAGGGCGCGCTGCCTGGGGTTCCCCTCGTCGTCCCACTGCAGGAGGAACAGCAGCGGAACGGTGACCCGCTTGGCCTCCTCGCGCTGGGCGCGGGGCACATAGCCCCCGGCGAAGAAGCCGACGGCCGCGATGCGCGGCTCGGTCACGGCGAGGCGGATGCCGAGGGCGGTCCACCCCGAGTACCCGACCGGGCCGCCGATCCCGGGCAGCGCGAGGAGGGCGTCCAGGGTGGCCAGCCACTCCGGGACCGCGTTCTCGACGAGCGGGCCGACGAGGGACTCGAAGATCTCGTCGACCGGTTCGCCGGCCCGCATCGCCCGGCGGAGATCGGCGCGGGCCTGCTCGGCGGCGGCGGAACGGGGCCGGTCACCGCACCCGGGGGCGTCGATGGTGGCCACCGCGTAGCCGTACGTCGCGGTCTTCCGGCCCCGGGCGATCAGCCGGGGATCGCTCTTGGGCAGGCCGTTGTTGTGGGCCATCAGGATCAGCGGAGCCGGTGCGGCGGACTCGGGCGTCCAGAGGGTGCCGGGAATCCCGCCGAGGGTGAATTCGCGTTGGAGGACGCCGTCGTCGAGGCGCTGCTCGGAAGTGAAGTCCATGGTCGTGCCTTTCGGGAGAGCTCATATGGCGCTCCCGGACGACCTAGCGTCCGACCGTGACCCCGGAGGAGAGCACCCATGTCGTCGATGTGTTCACGGGTACCACCTCCTCGTTCTCTCGCACGGCCTCGGGAAAGGTAACAGCGGTCGCCGTGGTCCGCCAACGGGTTTTCACGGGGAACGCCCCGGTCCGTGGCCGTGGACCGGGGCGCGCTTGTCGTGAGCGGTCAGGCGACGGTCCTGGCGGCGTCGAGGATGAGGTCGGCGACGGCCTTGGGGTGGCTGAGCATCGCGACGTGGGACGAGCGCGGCACCTCGACGATCTTGCGCGCGTTCGCCCGGCTGTACATCCAGCGCTCGCACGCCGGCGGGATCGCCTTGTCCCGGCCGGCCACCAGCCCCCACGCCGGGATGGTCTTCCAGGCCGCGGCCGTGGTCGGGAAGGTGAAGGAGTCGGCGTCGAAGGGCCGTTGGGTGGCTTGGAGGACCTTGAAGTCGGAGGTGGAGATGTCGGCGGCGAAGGCCGCCTTTCCGTCCTTGCTCAGGTACAGGTCGATTCCGGTGGTGCCGTCGGCCTTCGTGTACGGGACCGGCACGCTCACCGGCTCGACCTCGCTGCCGGGGAACTTGGTGATGAGCTCGCCCTGTGTCTCGCCCGCCTCGGGCACGAAGGCGGCGATGTAGACCAGCGCCTTGACGTTGGCCTTCCCGGCGGCGGCGTTCGTGATGACCGTTCCGCCCATGGAGTGCGCGACCAGCACGACCGGTCCGCTGATGGAGTCCAGCAGACTCGCGATGTAGGGGGCGTCGGTCGGGATGCCCCGCAGCGGGTTCGACCCGCTGATCGCGGTGTAGCCCTTGTCCTGCAACTTCGCGATGGTGGCGTTCCAGCACGACGAATCGGCGTAACCGCCGTGCACCAGCACGATCGTGGGCTTCACCTTCGACTTCTCCCCACTGGTGCCGGAGGCGGCCGTGGCCGCTCCGGCTGTTCCTGCGGAGCCGGCCACCAGCGCCGCCGAACCGGCCAACGCCGCTCCGGTGGCCAGTACGTGACGGCGGGAAACTTCGGCACTCATGGGACTCCTCGCGGACCGCGATGGGGGATGGGGCTCGTCCACGCTGGGGCGGCTTGATCGGCGTGGCATGCCATGGACACTACGAGGAGCGCTTTTGCGGTGGCATCGGCAATATGACCTAGAGTCCGGGGCCGCGACCCGGCCGGTCACTTCCGTCAGCGGGCCGCGCCCCTCGTCGACAGTCGCAACGTCGGCCCCGGTTCGGTCAGTTGGCCCCGCTCCTGCCCATCGGTCGCGTCCCACACCCGACCCCCGACAACTTCCCCATCCTTGACAATTTTTTTTGTCGGCTGGATCCTGGGGTGACCCGCACGCACACCGACCACCCGAGGAACCACGATGCGCACCCTGATCAGCACCGCCTTCATCTCCCTCGACGGCGTCATGGAGGCCCCGGGCGGCGAGCCCGGCTACCGCAACTCCGGCTGGACCTTCAAGGACATCGAGTTCCTGCCCGAGGCGTTCGACATCAAGGGGCGGGAGCAGCAGGAGTCCACCGCGATCCTGATGGGCCGGGCCAGCTACGAGGCGTTCAGTCCGGTGTGGCCGGACATGGAGGAGTTCGCGCACTACAAGACCCTGCCGAAGTACGTCGTCTCCACCACCCTCACCGACGACAGGCTCGTGTCGAACTGGGGCGAGACCACCGTCCTGCGCACCCTCGACGAGGTCGCCGCCCTCAAGGAGACCGAGGGCGGCCCGATCATCGTGCACGGCAGCGCCGCCCTCAACCACGGCCTCGCGGACGCCGGTCTGGTCGACCGCTACCACCTGCTCGTCTTCCCGCTGCTGCTCGGCGCCGGAAAGCGGCTGTTCCCGGCCAGTGACAAGGACGCCCAGAAGCTGAAGCTGGTCGAGCACGCCGTGTACGCCAACGGTCTGCAGCTGAACGTCCTGGACGTCGTCCGTTGAGCACGCGGCATTTCGCGCTGGCATCGGACTCGTCCGCTCAGTAGCCTCCGGGACATGCGGATCTCTGTTTCCTCGGACATGGACGAACCCGTCGCCCGCGCCCTCGTCGCCGAGTTGCGCGGCCGGGGCCACGAGGTGGTGACGCACGGGGCGCTGCGGCCCGGGGACGACCCGCAGTGGGCGGTGTGCTCGGAGGTCGCGGCCCGCGAGGTCGCCACCGGGGCGTCGGACCAGGCGGTCGTGTGCTGCTGGACCGGCACCGGCGCGTCGATCGCCGCGAACAAGGTGCCGGGCGTCCGGGCGGCCCTGTGCGCGGACTCCTACACGGCGGACGGCGCACGCCGCTGGAACGACGCGAACGTGCTGGCCCTCAGCCTGCGACTGACGTCCGAGCCCCTGCTGAAGGAGATCCTCGACGCCTGGTTCACCGCGGCGCCCAGCGAGGACGCCGACGACCGGGAGAACGTGTCCCGCATCGGACAGCTCGACCTCAACAGGTCCGCGCCGTAGCCGAGTTCGGGCCCGCACCCGCTCAGCGTGGGCCCGCCGGGGGCGCGGATGGTGCCGATGTGTCGATCGCCTGGTGA
Organism: Streptomyces sp. NPDC101776; assembly: GCF_044766845.1. Classification (NCBI taxonomy): domain Bacteria; kingdom Bacillati; phylum Actinomycetota; class Actinomycetes; order Kitasatosporales; family Streptomycetaceae; genus Streptomyces; species Streptomyces sp. NPDC101776. Next base: position 137,852 of record NZ_JBIWMV010000003.1, read on the forward strand.
AGAGCGCGGCGGCAGGGCCCGGTCCGGCATTCGCTGGACCAGACATACGGTTGGACACATCCTGGTCGTGTGTCCAAGACCTCCTTCCCCTCCGGCAGCCCCGCCGCGCGCCGGCTGCCGTGGTACGCCCGGTCCGCGGCCGGCGCCTGGACCTGTGCGCCGCCGTCGGCCGACGTACGGGACTTCCATGCCGGCCTGCCCGGTTACGCGCCCACCGCGCTGACCGAACTCCCCTTCCTGGCAAGGGAACTCGGTGTCGGGCGGGTGTTCGTCAAGGACGAGTCCGCGCGGCTGGGGCTGCCCGCGTTCAAGGCGCTGGGCGCGTCCTGGGCGATTCACCGGGTGCTGGCGCGGCGGCCGGCCGGCGGCGGCCCGGTGCGGCTGGTCACCGCGACCGACGGCAACCACGGCCGGGCCGTGGCCCGGATGGCGCGGCTGTTCGGGCAGCGGGCACAGGTCTTCGTGCCGAGGGGCGTCCATCCGGCGGCCGTGACCGCGATCGAGGACGAGGGCGCGGACGTCGTCCTGGTACCCGGCCCCTACGACGAGGCCGTGCGCCGGGCGGCCGACGCGGCGGCGGGCGGGCCGGACAGCGTGCTCGTGCAGGACACCGCGTGGCCCGGGTACGAGCGGATTCCCGGCTGGATCGTGGAGGGCTACTCGACCCTGTTCGCCGAGACCGACGAGCAGTTGAGGGCCGCGGGTGTGGAGGCTCCGGGGCTGGTGGTGGTCCCGGCGGGCGTGGGCTCGCTCGCGCAGGCCGCCGTCGCCCACTACCGGAGTCGTGGGCCCGAGTCCGCTCCGGCCGCCCTGATGACGGTCGAGCCCGACACCGCCGCCTGTGTCCTGGCCAGTCTCGCCCGCGGGGAGCCGGTCAGCGTGCCGACCGGTGCCACCACCATGGCCGGCCTGAACTGCGGCACCGTCTCCAGCCTGGCCTGGCCGTATCTGCGCCAGGGTCTGGACGCCGCCGTCGCGGTCACGGACGCCGAGAGCGCCGACGCCGCACGCGGACTCGCCGCGGCCGGGGTCTCCTCCGGCCCCTGCGGCGCGGCCTCGTCGGCGGGCGCCCGCGCCGCCCTCACCGGTGACGGCGCCGCCGTACGCCGTAGAGCCCTGGACGTCGGTCCCGCCTCGGCCGTCGTCCTGCTCAGCACCGAAGGCACGGCCGCGAACCCGCACACGGAGGAGGGGTCGCGATGACCCGGTGACGTGCGGCCCGCCCGTACAGGTCGTGACCGGCGGTTCTCGTCCTCGGTACGGTTTCTCAATTCCTCCAGGTGCATGATTCATTTTCGGCAGGGCACTCGGATGCCTGGAGGTCGATACATATGTTTCCCCTGATCCTTGTTCTTCTTCTCGCGCTGCTGCTTTTCGGTGCGGGATTCGCCGTCAAGATTCTCTGGTGGGTCGCGATCGTCGTTCTCGTCCTGTGGCTGCTGGGATTCGTCGCCCGTTCGACGGGGTCCAGCGGTGCTCGAGGACGTTGGTACCGCTGGTAGGAGATAGATCTCCGACCGCGAAATTCACCCACCACAGAGCGAGGTTTACATGGCGGACGAAATGTGGGACTACCAGGCCGAGTCGGGCCACCGGACCGGAACGGATCTGACCGGATTCAAGGTCGAGGCGAGCGACGGTTCGATCGGCAAGGTCGACAAGCACTCCGAGGACGTCGGCGCCATGTACATCGTCGTCGACACCGGTGTGTGGATCTTCGGCAAGCACGTCCTGCTGCCCGTCGGCACGATCGCGTCCATCGACGTCGCGGGCCGCACGGTCCACGTCGGCCGGACGAAGGAAGAGATCAAGAACTCCCCGGAGTTCGACAAGGACAAGCACACCGGTGACTCCGGCTACCACGAGCAGGTCGGCGGCTACTACGGGAACCCGCGCACCTGATCGGCGTTCCGCGGTGCGAGAGGGTGGTGGGGACCGGCGGAACTACCGCTCCCCACCACCCTCTCGTGCTACCCCCGTAGACTGCTGGCCCGGCCTGACAAGGATCGAGGTGGCGGCACGATGAGCACGGCCACCCACGGCGCACCGTTCGCGCATCCCGCGCTGTTCTACCGGGGCGAGGCGCAGTACACGGCCGCCACGGTGCCGTTCGTGCGAGCGGGGCTGGCCGCCGGGGAGGCCGTCGCGGTCGCCGTTCCCGGCCCGCGCCTCGAACTGATCAGAGCAGGGCTCGGATCGACCGGCGCCGGTGTGCGGTTCCTCGACATGACGGAGGTCGGCCGCAATCCGGGGCGGATCATCCCGGGCGTGCTGCGGGCCTTCGCCGACGCCCACGCCGACAGCGGCCGGGTGCGGATCGTCGGCGAGCCGATCTGGCCCGGCCGCACCGCCGTCGAGTACCCGGCGTGCGTCCAGCACGAGGCGCTGATCAACTCGGCGTTCCGGGATCGCGAGGTGACGATCCTGTGCCCGTACGACGCGGACCGGCTGGAGCCCGACGTGCTCGCAGACGCCCGCGCCACCCATCCGGTCGTCATCGACGGGGACGCCCAACTCCCCAGCGCCGCCTACGACCCGCAGGGCGCGATCGCCCGCTACAACGAGCCGCTCCCCCACCCGCCGGGCGCGGCGTCCATCGCGTTCGACGCCCAAGAGCTCCCGAAGGCCCGCTACTTCGCGGTCCAGGAGGCCGAGCGGCTGGGCCTGGCCGGCGTACGGCTGCAGGATCTGACACTGGCCGTCGCGGAGTTGACCACCAACAGCGTGCTGCACGGCGGCGGTTCGGGGTCGCTGCGGATCTGGGCGGAGGACGAGCGGATCGTCTGCGAGGTCCGGGACCACGGCCGGCTGACGGATCCGCTGGCCGGCCGCCGACCGCCCCCACGCGACCAACCCGGCGGCCGCGGCCTCCTGTTGGTGCACTACGTCGCCGATCTCGTCCGCGTCCACACGGCTCCAAACGGCACGGCCATCCGTTTCTACCTGGCCCGTTGACGCCTCAGGCGCGGGGTGACGGCGGTGTCCAGGCCGCTTCGGCGTCCTGTGCTGTGGGATGGGTCGGGAAGACCTGGTCCAGCCCGACCATCTCGAAGATCCGGCTGATGTGACCCGGGACCGCGGCCAGGGTGATGCCCGCCCGGGCGGCGAGGGCGTGGTTGCGGGCCGCGAGCAGGGCGGTGATGCCGCTGGAGTCGCAGAACGTGACACCGGCCAGGTCGACGACGAGCTGCTGGCCCTCCTGGAGCACGAGCCCGGGCAGGAGGTCACGCACCTGGGAGGAACTGTCGTAGTCGAGTTCTCCGGTCAGTTCGACGACGGGTCCCGCGGGTGTGGTCCGGGTGCGGATGGCGAGTTGGGTCACGGCTGCTCTTCACTGGTGGGTCGGGGCACGTTGATGGCGAGGACGGCGGTGTCGTCGTCGACGCCGGTGCCGAAGGTGTCGAGCAGGTCGCGGATCGCGGCGACGGCGGCCGAGGCGGTGGTGGGTGCCAGGCCGCGGGCGAAGTCGAGGAGGGCCTCGTCGCCGTAGCGGTCGCCGTTCCTGGTGCGGTCCGGGCGGGCCTCGGTGAGGCCGTCCGTGTGGAGCAGCAGGGTGTCGCCCGCCGTCAAGTGGACGGTGGCGGTGGCGATATGGGCGTCGGGCAGGACGCCGATGAGCTGTCCTCCGGGGGTGTGCAGTGGTTCGACGCTGCCGTCGGCGCGCAGCAGCAGCGCGGGCGGGTGGCCGCCGCTGGCCAGGGTGATACGGAAGCCGCCGAGTTCGCCCTCGGGGGTGAGCAGTCCGAAGACGACGGTGCAGAACCGCGGGTCCTGGCCGTTGTACTCGTGGTGGAGGACGGTGTTGAGGTTGCTCAGCACGGCGGCCGGATCGGGGTCGTAGACGGCGGCGGCACGCAGTGTGTACCGGGCCAGCGAGGTGACGGCCGCCGCCGCGGCGCCCTTGCCGCACACGTCCCCGAGGAACAGCCCCCAGGTACCGGCGGAGAGCGGGAAGAGGTCGTAGAAGTCGCCGCCGACCATGTCGGTGGAGGCGACGTGGTAGTGCGCGGCCACATCAAGTCCCGGCACGCTCACCAGAGTCGGGGGCAGCAGGGTCTGCTGGAGAGTGGCGTTGAGGCGCATGAGCTCCTCGCGTTCGAGTTCCGCCTCCTTGCGGGCGCGCAGCAGTTCCGTCTCGTAGGCGCGGCGGTCGCGGGCGTCGAAGACGGTGGTGCGGATGAGCAGCGGTCGGCCGTCGCGGCCCGTCTTGACGGTGGAGGTCACCAGCACGGGCAGCCGGCTGCCGTCGGTCGCCTTGAGTTCGAGGGCGATGCCGCTGACCTCGCCCTGCATGCGCAGCAGCGGGCCGAAGTGGGTCTCGTGGTAGAGCCGGCCGCCCACGGTGAGCAGGTCGGAGAAGGTTCTACGGCCCACCAGGTCGCCGCGGTCGTGGCCGAGCCAGTCGAGCAGCGTCGTGTTGATCTTCGCGATGGTGCCGTCCATCAGCGTGGAGAGGTATCCGCACGGCGCGTGTTCGTACAGGTCCTCGGCGCTGTCCTCCAGGAGTGCGGAGAACGTCGCGTGATCGCCGCTCTCGCTGTCGCCGTCGGCGCTCATCAGCGCACGGCTCGGACGAAGTCGGAGATGGCGGCGGCCGTCTCCTGCGGTGCGGATAGCTGGGGGCAGTGCCCGGTCGCGTTCAGGGTGACCAGTCGGCTGCCCGGGATCCGCGCGTGGACGAAGGCGCCGACCTCCGGGGGTGCGATCGCGTCGACGGAGCACTGGGCGACCAGTGTGGGCACGGTGACTCCGGCGAGGTCCTCGCGGTTGTCGGAGAGGAAGGTGACGCGGGCGAAGACGCGGGCGATGTCGGGGTCGGTGCGGCAGAAGCTGTTGGTCAACTCCTCGCCCAGTTCCGGGCGTTCGGGGTTGCCCATGATCACCGGGGCCATGGCGCCCGACCAGCCCAGGTAGTTCGCGTCCAGGGACTCCAGCAGCTCGTCGATGTCGTCGGCGCTGAACCCGCCGCGATAACCGGCGGCGGGGTCGTCGATGAAGCACGGCGAGGGGGCGAGCAGCACCAGACCGGCGAACGCCTCCGGCTCGCGGGCCGCGGCCAGGACGCCCATCATCGCGCTCACGGAGTGCCCCACGAACGTCACCGGGCCGAGCGCCAGCTCATGGCAGATCTCCAGCACGTCCTCGGTGTAGCCGTCCAGGGTGGAGTAGCGCTCGCGGCTCCACGCCGACAGATCGGAGCGGCCGGCGCCCACATGGTCGAAGAGCACCACGGTGGCCTCGCGCTCCAGGAGCGGTACCACCAGCCGCCACATGTGCTGGTCGCACCCGAACCCGTGCGCCAGCATCACGACCGGCCCTCCGGACCGGCCCGAGACCGTCACATGGTTCCTGCTCCGCACACTCATGCGGCACATCCTCACAGACCGCGCCCCCGTCCACCCGCCGCGCCTACTCCGTGCCGACGCCTCAGAGCTGCTTCGGCCTGCCCAGGGACCAGCCGGACACGTCCGTGAGCCGCCCGCGCCACAGGGGCATGACGACGGAGCCGCCTCCGGCGCCGACACCGGTGGCGTCGCGCAGATGGATCCACTGCGGCAGCCGTTGCGGGCCGGGGCCGCCCTGCTTCTCCACGACAGCCTCGTCCACCTGCCGCGGGAACCGCTCCAGGAGATGCGCGCCGGGACCGTCCGTCCCGTGCAGACCGCGTGCCCAGTCGGTGGTCCAGGCCTCGTGGGAGATCAGGTCGCCGTGGAGGAAGGCGCCGCCCACGGTGAGGGTGACGGGCAGCGCTGCCTGCGCGTCCTCGCCCATCAGCCGTACCAGCATCTGCAGTTGGAGGTCGGGGACGGGCTCCGTCACGATCGGGGCGGCGGGCTGGTGCAGGGGATCGTGGTCGGCGCTCGTGGAGCTCATGCGGGGTGATCCTTTCGGTGCCGCGCGAGGGAGAGTCTGTCGGGCGGGGGGATCACGTGGGCAGGAGGCCGGTGCGCAGTTTGGCGAGGGTGCGGTTGAGCAGGCGGGAGATGTGCATCTGCGAGAGGTTCAGTACGCGGCCGATCTCCGCCTGCGTCATCTCCTGGCCGAAGCGCATCTCGATGATGGTCCGCTCCCGCTCGTCGAGCTGTTGCAGCAGGGGGGCGAGCGTGTGGAGGTCCTCGAACAGCTCCATCGCCGGGTCGGCGTCGCCCATCGTGTCCGCGTACTTGGGCGCGCTGTCGGCCTCGTCGTCACCGCTCGGGGTGTCGATGGAGCCGGCGACATAGCCGTTCGCGGCGACCAGGCCCTCGATGACCTCGTCCTCGGACAGCTCCAGGTGGGCGGCGAGTTCCTTGACCGTGGGGGTACGGCCCAGCTCGGTGCCGAGGGTCTCCTTGCTCTTGGCGAGGTCGACCCGGAGTTCCTGGAGGCGGCGCGGGACGTGCACGGCCCAGGTGGTGTCGCGGAAGAAGCGCTTGATCTCGCCGAGGATGTAGGGGATCGCGAAGGAGGTGAACTCGACCTCGCGGGTCAGGTCGAACCGGTCGATGGCCTTGATGAGGCCGATCGTGCCGACCTGGATGACGTCCTCCATGTCGCCGCTGCCCCGGTTGCGGAACCGGCGCGCCGCGAAGGACACCAGCGACAGGTTCATCTCGATCAGCGTGTTCCGGGCGTACTGGTACTCCCGGGTGCCCTCCTCCAGTTCCTGCAGCCGGTCGAGGAACAGCTTGGACAGCACCCGTGCGTCCTTGGGGGCGACCTTGGCCCCGTCCTCGATGTACGGCAGGTCGTCCACGAGCTCCGGTGCCGTCGTACGGACAGAAGCAGTCGCTTCGAGGGCGTTCACGGAGGTAGCCACGATGCCGCCTTAGCTGGGGAACAGGACGAACGTCGCGTGCCCCCTTCCCGCGCGTTCATGTCCCCCGGACCGCACAATTCCGAAGCCTGTCCGAAAAGTTGCCCCGCCGGACTCCGCCGACAGAGGAAGTGGGCGCGTTTTCACCCCGGTTGGGGGGTTCTACGGCGGTGTCGTGCACCGGGTCGCGGCCGGATGCCGGGCTTCACAGCCGGCGCCGGCGTGCCGAGGCGAAGGAGAAGCCGCCGAAGAGGACCAGCCCGATCGCGACGGCGACCAGCAGCCACGGCCCCGCCGGAGTGTGCGCGAAGGTGCGCAGGGTGGCGTCCATTCCCTTGGCCTGCTGGGGATCGAAGCGGATGGCCGCCACCAGCACGAACACCCCCACCCCCGCGAACACGGCACCACGCGCCGTACCGCCGCCCACACCCAGAGCGGTGACGGCCTGCCGTACCCGGCGGCCCATCTTCCCGGTCTCCAGCTTCCGCAGGAAACGCCGCATCACCGCGCGCACCGCGAGGGTCACACCGACCCCGATCAGGACGACGCCGGCGAGACCCACCAGCACCTGACCGCCCGGCAGCTTCAACGCCGAGGCCGTCCAGTCCCGCGACTTGGCGTCACTGCCGGACGAGCCGCCGGTCCCGGCGGCGAAGGACGCCGTACCCCAGCAGACGAAGCCGTAGAACACGGCACGGCCGGCGTCCAGCAGTCGTGAACCGACCTTGTGCGAGGGCCCGTTGTCCAGGAGCGCCCCGGAGGCGCGCCAGAGCGCCATGCAGCCGAAGCCGACGACGAGCAGCCACAGCATCACCTTCCCGAAGGGCTGCGCCGCGACCTGTTGCAACGCCCCCTGCCGGTCCGCCTCCCGACCCCCTCCGCCGAACGCGATCTGCAGGGCGAGAGCGCCGACGAGGACGTACACGACGCCTCGTGCGACGAAGCCGGCGCGCCCGGTTGCGCGCAGCGCCTGTTTTCCCTCGGCCGGTCCCGGTGTGGGGCTCCGGTCGGTGGAGCTCGAACTCGCCCTCTGGAGGCCCCACTTGTATGTGTGCGGCGACGTCATGATGCCTTTCCTGGAAACACTGGGCGGCCCTGAGGCCGACGCGCGGTACGCGTCCCGTCCTGTCGCGTGCCCCGGGTCGGGACTTCGATGTGTGTCGCGGAACGGCATCGGCCGATCCCCCGGCGGCGGCCCCCTCGAAGCTGTTACGTTCCTTTCAAGATCCCCGGATCTCCCTGTGCCCCCACCCCCCACCCCCTGTCGAGGCCGCCCCTATGTCCAACTCCCCTTCCGCGGACCGCGCGAGCGGACGCCACCGCAAGAGCCGGACGGCCGGCCCGGTGCTCCGCCGTGTCGCCGTCATCGCGGTGACCGCGCCGGTCGCCGGGACGATCCTGTTCGGCACCTCCGCGTTCGCGGCCGAGCAGGCCGCCCCGAAGACCCTCGCCAAGGCCGACACCGTCACGCTCGACACCGCCGAGCAGGCGATCGCGGACAATCTCAACACCCGTGTCCAGGACGTCCGTCTGGGCAGCACGTTCAGCGGTGTCGTCATCGACGCCCAGTCCACGGCGGCCATCTGGGGTCACGACGCGACGACCGCGCTGATGCCCGCGTCGAACACCAAACTCGCCACCTCCACGGCCGCGTTGACGATCCTCGGCCCGGACCACCGCTTCACCACGAAGGCCGTCTACGACAACGGCACGCTCACCCTGGTCGGGGGCGGGGACCGCACCCTGACCACGGCCGACCTCACCGCGATGGCCACAACTGCCGTAGCGGGCCTGAAGAGTGCGGGCCTGACCTCGGTGAAGGTGGCGGTCGACGACAGCCTCTTCCCCGAGCCCACGCTCGCCACCGGCTGGAACACGGGCTACTACCCCGACTCCATCGCTCCGGTGCGGGCGTTGGTGGTCGACGGCCGCCATGTCACCGACACCTCGCTGGACGCGGGCCAGATCTTCGCCAAGCTGGTCGCCAAACAGGGTGTCACCGTCACCGGGACCGTGGCCCACGCCACCGCGGCCACCTCGGCCGTTCCCGTGGCCCAGCACAATTCCGCCGCGCTGTCGGCCGTCGTGGAGCACATGCTCAAGGTGAGCGACAACGACATCGCCGAGACCCTGCTGCGGATGACCGCGCTGGCCGCAGGCCGCCCGGCCACCTTCGAGGACGGCACAGCGGTCGTACGCCAGGTACTCACCCAGTACGGCGTCTCCCTGGCCAACTTCGAGGTCTACGACGGCAGCGGGCTCTCCCGCTCGAACCGCATCCCGGCCCAGACCATCGCCGACATCCTGCATCTCGCCGACGACCCGGCCAACGCCCCGATCCTGAAGTACATCGTGGACGGGCTGCCGGTCTCGGGGGAGGCAGGTTCGACGCTGGGTCCCGAGTGGGGGCGCTTCGACACCGCGGACTCGAAGTGCGCCGTCGGGAAGGTCAGCGCCAAGACGGGGACGCTGACCGGAGCGATCGCGCTGAGCGGTCTGACCGTGGCCGCGGACGGGCGCTGGAAGATCTTCTCGTTCATCGAGAACAACTCGACGGCCGCCCCGGACGCCACGAAGGACGCCCTGGACGGCCTCGCCGCCACGGTCAACGGCTGCTGGGCTTAGGAGAGCTACGAGGTTGCGGCCACCGCGGCGCGTCAGAGCGCCGCGGTCGTCCCCTCGCCGGCGCCGCTGCCCGCGAGCCACTGGTCCCAGCCGAGGTTGAAGTCGGCGTAGCCGTTGTCGGCCGGGGCCTTGCCTCGGGGCGAGCCGGTGATGGTGATGGGGTCGCCCTGCTTGACCTGGCCGTAGAACCACTTGGCGTCCGACAGGGACAGGTGGACGCAGCCGTGTGAGCCGCGGGCGCTGCCGCTGCCCGGGTTCGGGTCACCGGTCGAGTAGTGCACGTAGGTGCCGGACTGGGTGAGGTGGATGTCCCAGGGCAGGGTCAGGTCGTAGAAGTTGGGGCTGCTCTTGTCGCAGCTGATGCCGACGCTGCAGGAGGTCATGTGGACCTTCTCCTGCTTGTCGATGACGGCCATCGTGCCGTCCCACGTCGGGTACTCGGCGCTGCCCGCGTTGATCGACAGGGTGCGCACCGCCGCGCCGTTCTTGGTCACCTTCATGGTGTGGTTGGTGACCGAGACATCCGCGCGGACGTCGTCGCCGATCTTGAAGGTGTGCGTGTAACTGTGCACGCCGTAGCGCCCGTTGCCGTTGGTGACGCCGTTCATGTCGGCGTCGATCTTCACGGTCGTACCGGAGGGCCAGTACGTCTTGGGGCGCCAGTCGACGCGCCTGTCGCCCATCCAGTGCCAGGCACCGACGACCGACTGCGAGGCGCTGACCTTCATGTGCTTCTCGACCGTGGCCCGGGCCTTGGACGCCACCGGGTTGGTGAAGATCACCGAGATCGGCATGGCCACGCCGACCGTGGTTCCGGTCTGCGGGGTGATCGTGTCCAGCAGCATCGGCGGGCCCGCGGGCTTGGTCGGCGACGGAGAGGCACTCGCGCTCGCCTTGGCCGACGCCTTCGCGTCGTCCGCGCTCGCCTTGTCGCTGCCACCCCCGCCACAGGCAGTCGCGCCCACCAGCACCGCACCCGTGACGAGTGCGATCCCTATGCTGCCCTTGCGCCGTCCCACGACGTGCCCCACTCTCTAGCTCCTCGGCCCTGACGGGCCCGACTCTCTGTCAGACAGCGACAGAGGGGGCCTCAGTTGCACGCGCCGCGTAAAGCATGTCTCAAGATTCGGTACGCGGCGGATGATCAGCCCTGTCCTGGCGCCTACCACGAAGAAGCCCGGGTATGCAGCTTCCGCCGGTCTTCCCGGTGTCACCGGGAGAACCGCTCCGGGCGGAAGTCCGCGAGCAACTCGTCCCTCTGCCCGTCGAGGATCTCGGCCGCGAGGAGCCGGCCGATCACCGGCCCGAGGGTGATGCCGCTGTGGGAGACGGCCTCGTAGTAGCCCGGTACGGACGGCACCGCTCCCACCGAGGGGAAACCGTCGGCCGGAATGGGGCGGAACGCCACCCGGGTCTGTGCGATGCGGGAATCGGTGAGTGCGGGAACGACCTGTCGTACCGATGCGTGCAGCAGCCGGGCGAGTTCCGCAGGATCCTCCTCGCCGGTGTCGATGAGCGCGTCCACCTCGCGGCTGTGGAGGACCATCGAGCTGTCTCCGTCGGGACGGATCTCGATGTGGGGCGCGTGCATGGCCCGGTGGATAGGAACCGGGGCGCAGTCGATCCGGGTAACGACTCCGGGTTCCCGGCGCATCGGCAGATGACGCCCGACGAGTTCGGCGATCCGGGAGGCACTCGGGCCCGCCGCGTTCACGACGGCATCGACGTCGAGAACACTCCCGTCGGACAGGGCGACGGTCCACACGCTCCCGTCGGCCTCGGTGGCGACGTCACGGACCTCGGTACCGGACCTCAACTCGCCCCCTGCGGCGACGGCTTGGCCGACCAGACGGCCAACCAGACGACGGCCGTGCACCCAGGCCTCGTCGGGGTAGAGCAGGACGGGTGTCTCGTCGGGCAGCGCGAGGGCGGGTTCCAGGCGGCGGCGCACCTCGGCCCCCGTGGACACCTCGACCCGGTAGCCCCAGCGGGCCAGCAGTTCGGCCGTGTCGAGGAACTTCGCCTCCTTCGCGGGCTCGTCCGCCCAGCGCAGATGGCCGCCGGGATACCACCAGGAGTCCGGCCCGACGGTCGCGGCGAGTTCGCGGTGCGCCGCCATGCCCGCCACGTTCAGGTCGAAGTAGGACCTGCGCACGGTCTTGTTGCTCGCGTTGACCCACGAGAAGGACCAGTCGGTGACGCCTTCGCCCGGCCGGCCCGCGTCGATGAGGACCACCTCGGCACCGCGCCGGGACAGGTTCCAGCCCACGCAGGCTCCGAGGATGCCCACGCCGATGACAACGACACGGCCTGGTGGCCGCACGGAACCTGTCCTCACCATCGAGACTTTCCCCGTCTGCCCCCGTTCACCCGCCCCCTGCACAATCGCCGGTGTGACGATCATCGAGAACGTGCCGGCGCCCACGCGCAACACTCCCCTCGCCTTCGCCCGGGGGATTCTCACGGGTGGTGTGACCGGGGCGTCGTCGGCCGCCTTCGTCGTCGGCTGCGTCATCGAGAGCGTGACGTTGTGCGCGCTGAGCGTGGGCGTGCCCGTGGTCTACGGTCTGCTGTTCTTTCTCGCCGCGATGCCGAGGTGGGTTCGGGAGGCGGCGGTTCCGCTCTGTACGGCTCTCGCGCGGATCGAGACGCTGGAGGCCGTCGGGGGTGAGGCGACGAGCGATGTGGCGGTGCGGTTCGACGTGACGGTCGCGCCGGACGACGGGCCGGCGTACCGCGTCGTGTTCAAGCAGAACATCAACCTCGTCGACCTGTCCGACTACCGGCCGGGCTCGGTCGTGGTGGTCCAGTATCCGCAGGACCGGCTGTGGCGGGTGCGGATCGTGAAGCGGCCGGAGCCGGAGTGGGCGGAGCGGGTGGCCGGGGCCGGCATCGACTCGGTGCCCGGACCGGCCGTGGTGCGTGACCCCGCCGAGGGCTGTGGTGCCGTCGGCTTCGTGTCGCTGATCGCGCTGCTGCTCGCCGCGGCCGCCGTGATCCTGGTGTTCCGTGCCGACCTGTTCGACGAGGACACCACCGCGCAGCCGTCCGTCTCCTCCACCTCGTCGACCACGGTCGTCAGCTCGGCGTCCGGCACGGTCGCCCTCGGCGCCGGCCAGTCGTTCCTCGACCAGGGCGAACTGCGCCGGGCCGTCGGCTCGTTGACCAAGGGCAAGGACACCGGCCGGGCGCTCACCGTCGTCGTACAGGACCGTCTGCTGTCGGTCGTGTTCGTCCCCACCGGCTCGCAGGCCCCGGCGTTCGACCCGGACTCCGTGCCGTACGAGCGTTTCCCCGCCCTGGTCGAGGAGGCCAGGTCCACGCTCGGCGTCCGCTCTCCGGCGACCTGGCAGATCACCGTCGACCGCCTCGCCGGCTCCCTCACCGTCCGCGTCGGCGTGACCGGCAACGACGGCGCGGCCTCGCTGGAGGCGGACGACCAGGGCAAGGTGGTACGGCGCACCCCGGTCGGCTGACAGGCGGAAGACCGCCCGACCGCCGTCTCACCCCCCGCCCCCGCCGAACCGCAGCAGCGAGCGCCGCAGTTCCTGCTTGCGTCGGGTCACCGCCGCCGATCGCAGGCCGTCGCCGTCCTCCCTCAACTCCCTTTCCAGGGCACGCGTTTCGTCCACGTGTCCCAGCGGCAGGAGTACGTCCGCCAGGCGCAGCCGGGTCAGGGCCGCGCCCCGGCGATCGTCCGAGGCGCGGGCCGCCAACGCGTACTCGAATGCGGTCACCGCTTCCCCGGCCTCGCGAAGCGCCAGCAGCGCCTCGCCCCGCTGGAACTCGAAGTCGGCGCGTGCGTAGGACTCGACGAGGCCGAACGCGCCCACCTCGACGACCTCGCCCGTACGGCCAACACCAGCCGCCGACCGGCGCGCCGCCGGGCCCCACAGCCGATCCGCCCGAGCCTCCAGCACCTGCTCGACGCGATGACCGAGGCCCCGGCCTTCATCCGCAACGGCCGCCTCGACATCCTCGCCACCAATCGGCTCGGCCGCGCGCTGTACGCCCCGGTCTTCGCCGACCCCGCCTGCCCCGTCAACCTCGCCCGCTACGAGTTCCTCAACCCCGGCGCCGCCGACTTCCTCCCCCGGCTGGAGCTCCAGGCGGCCGGTGCCGTGGCGCTGCTGCGCACCGAGGCAGGACGGGACCCCTATAACCGGGACTTGACCGACCTCGTCGGTCAACTCTCCACCCGCAGCGAGAAGTTCCGCATCCTGTGGGCCGCCCACGACGTACGGCTGCACCAGACCGGCATCAAGTACTTCCACCACCCCGCGGTCGGCGAACTCGCCCTCCCCTTCGAGGCGATGCCCATCCCGACCGAGCCCGGCCTCACCATCACCGCACTCAGCGCCGAACCGGGCACCCCGGCCCACGACAGCCTTCAACTCCTTGCCAGTTGGGCCGCCACGCTGGACCAGGACAGCACCACCGCGAGCACCAACTAACTCCGCGCACGGCCGAGTTGCGCGAGGTCGTACGCCCCCTCGGAACCGGAGCCTCGGAAATCCAGTTCGCCGCGACGGCAACCGACTCCCCCGCCGACGACCACTGGAGCCCGACACATCCCACACACCGAGGGAACGAACCACCCCATGAGATCACCCCGTACGTCCCACCGACTGCGGCACCGCTTCCTCCGCCCGGTCCCCCTCGCGGTCGCCGCCGCACTCGTGGCCGGAACCGGCGCGCTGGTACCGATGCCGGCCAACGGCGCCGAACCGACCTACGCGGTGGACTACGACGTCGCCGGCCAGTGGACGAACGGCTTCCAGGGAACGGTCGGCATCACCAACAAGGGCGCGGCGCGGACCAGTTGGACCGGCGCCGAGCGGCGGGTCGACCGCCCGGGGGTACCGGCCGTATCGCCGTTCCCCGAGGTCGTGACCTGAGCACGGATCAGCCGCCGGGGGCGTTGTCAGTGGTCACGGGCACACTGACGGCATGAGCGCCTCTTCGCCTACGGCCGCCAACGCGTCCCCCGCCGCCCCTGTCTGGGTGGAGTCGATGGGCGGGCCCTTGATCGTCGTCCCCGTCTCCGCGTTGGCCGCGTGGCACGGGTGCACGGAGACCGGGGTCATGGCGGGAGACGCCACCGCTCCGGACGACTACGACCGGGCCTGCGCGGTGGACGATCTGGCCGGTGTGATCGCCGTGGGCGAGGACGGTGCACAGGCACTGGTGCTGGCGGACGAACCGGCCACCAGTTGCTATCTGCCCGAGCATCGAGCCTTCCTGCGGTGGCTCGCCGCCGACTCCGAGGCCGGGCTGAGGGCGGCGGCCGAGGCTGTCCTAACGGACCCGGCCACCGCGTGGGAGGAGTGCGGCACGTGGCTGTCGGACGGTCCGGCCACGCTCATGGACTCCGCCGAAGCGGGCTCCGCGCTGGACACCGAGTATCCCGGCGGCGGGACGCCCGCCCAGGCACCGGTCTCACTGCCCGCCGGCCACTGGAGAGTCCGAGCCACCCATACCCAGGCCGGCGAGGGGAACCGGGTCGGCCTGGTCCAGATCCTGCACGTCGCATCGTGATCGGCCGTCGCCCGGCGGGCTCCACGGCCGTCTCCGCCGCACACGGCGCAGCCGCGGCACAGTCCGAAGTGGTCGAGCGGACCCCTGAGCGTCCGAGCCCGTGACCTTCGCTGCCACAAGGTCGATACTCGAAGTCGGCGTCAACCCCGCCAAAAGCCGCGTCCGACCGTCAGGAACCACCAGGACCGTCCACTGCCGTAACCCACTCTGGCCGGCGAAGGCCCAGGTCAGAGACACATCTGTCAGGCTCGCCAGGAGGTAACCATGAAGATGTTGATCAACGTCGCGGAGACCGTGGTCACGGACGCGCTGCGAGGCATGGCGTCCGCCCATCCCGAGTTGACCGTGGACGTCGAGAACCGGGTGATCGTACGGCGGGACGCCCCCGTGGCCGGGCAGGTCGGGCTGGTTTCCGGTGGGGGGTCGGGGCACGAGCCCTTGCACGGCGGGTTTGTCGGGCCGGGGATGTTGTCGGCGGCCTGTCCTGGTGAGGTGTTCACGTCGCCGGTGCCCGATCAGATGGTGCGGGCGGCTGCCGCCGTGGACAGTGGCGCCGGGGTGCTTTTCATCGTGAAGAACTACACGGGCGACGTCCTCAACTTCGACATGGCGGCCGAGCTCGCCGAGGAGGAGGGCATCCAGACCGCCAAGGTGCTGGTCAACGATGACGTCGCCGTCACCGACAGCCTCTACACCGCGGGGCGGCGCGGCACCGGCGCGACGCTGTTCGTGGAGAAGATCGCCGGTGCCGCGGCGGCCGAGGGGCAGCCGTTGGACCAGGTGGCGGCCGTCGCCCGGCAGGTCAACGAGAACGCGCGCAGTTTCGGCGTCGCGCTCAGCGCCTGCACCACCCCGGCCAAGGGCAGCCCCACCTTCGATCTGCCGCCGGGCGAGCTGGAGTTGGGCGTCGGTATCCACGGCGAGCCGGGCCGGGAGCGGCGCCCGATGATGACCTCCGGCGAGATCGCCGACTTCGCCGTCCACGCGATCCTCGAGGACATGCCACCGCGCAACCCCGTCCTGCTCCTGGTCAACGGCATGGGCGCGACCCCGCTCCTGGAGCTCTACGGCTTCAACGCCGAGGTCCAGCGCGTGCTCACCGAGCGCGGGGTCGTCGTCGCCCGCACACTGGTCGGCAACTACGTCACGTCCCTCGACATGGCGGGTGCCTCGGTCACCCTGTGCCAGATCGACGAGGAGCTGCTGCGGCTGTGGGACGCCCCGGTGAAGACCCCGGGGCTGCGCTGGGGCATGTGACCCGGCGGCCCACCCGGTCAACTCACCCACCACGCAAGGAGATTCCGTGCTCGACGCCGACTTCTTCCGCCGTTGGTTGACGGCCACCGCCGCCTCCGTGACCCGCGAGGCGGACCGGCTCACCGACCTCGACTCACCCATCGGCGACGCCGACCACGGCGCGAACCTGAAACGCGGGTTCACCGCCGTGACAGCCACCCTGGAGAAGGAGGCACCGGACACCCCGGGCGCCGTCCTCACCCTCGCCGGCCGCCAGCTCATCTCCACGGTCGGCGGCGCGTCGGGGCCGCTCTACGGCACGCTGCTGCGCCGGACCGGCAAGGCGCTCGGCGATGCCGCCGAGGTGAGCGAGGAGGAGTTCGCCCTCGCGCTGCGCACCGGAGTAGACGCGGTCATGACCCTCGGCGGTGCGGCGCCCGGTGACAAGACCATGATCGACGCTCTCGTCCCGGCGGTCGACGCGCTCCCGGACGGCTTCGCCGCGGCACGCGCCGCCGCCGAGGAGGGCGCCCTGGCCACCACGCCCCTACAGGCCCACAAGGGCCGGGCGAGCTACCTCGGGGAGCGGAGCATCGGACACCAGGACCCGGGCGCGACCTCCTCGGCACTGCTGATCGCCGCGCTCCAGGAAGCGGCCGGGGCGACCGGCGAGGGAGATGAGTGACGTGAGCGATGTGAGAGACGAGCAGCTCGTGGGGATCGTGCTGGTGTCCCACAGCGCCGAAGTCGCCGCCTCCGTGGCCGAGTTGGCGCGGGGACTGTCCGGCACGGGCGCCTCGGTGCCGCTCGCCGCCGCCGGCGGTACCGAGGGCGGCGGGCTCGGCACCAGTTCCGAACTCATCGCCGCGGCGGCCGCGTCCGTCGACCGCGGCGCCGGAGTCGCCGTCCTCACCGACCTCGGCAGCGCCGTACTCACCGTGAAGGCCCTGCTCGCCGAAGGCGACGAACTCCCGGTCGGCACCCGCCTGGTGGACGCCCCGTTCGTCGAGGGCGCGGTGGCCGCGGTCGTCACGGCCTCGACGGGAGCGGACCTGGACGCGGTGGAGGCGGCGGCCGCGGAGGCGTACACCTACCGGAAGGTGTGAGAAGCCCACCCGAAGGTGCGAGGCGTCCACTGGGAGGTGTGAGGCCGCTCCGCTACGAAACCCCCTCCGCCACGATCACCAGCGCCGAGCGCAACGCCCCCGCCACATCGACCTCCCCCATCACCGCGTCCGTCCCCTCACCCGCGTCCGTCCCCGCCTCTCCCCCACGCCAGGCAAACCGCTCAACCGCCGCACGCAGCGCGGCGTTCAGCATCGCCGCCTGGATCATGGGGCGCAGGTCGTCGGCCGGCAGACCGGCGCGGTCGGCCAGGGCGCGGGCGAAGGCCGGCTCGGCCTCGTCGTAGGTCTGGAGCCAGATCGCGCGCAGGCCGGGTTCGGTGCGGGTGAGGCGTACCAGCGCGCTGCCCGTCGCGCCGTCGGGGCCTGTCGCGGCGAGGAGGCCGGTCGCGAGTTCCGGGTCGAAGAGGTCTTCCAGGGCGTGGCCGGGGCGCCAGTCCGGCAGCCGGGCGGCGATCACGTCGATACCGGCCGAGAAGAGCGGCCGTACACAACTCTCCTTGCTCGGGAAGTAGCGCCACACGGTGCGCGCGGAGACGCCGACCGCCTGGCCGATCTGTTCGCCGGTGGTCGCCGCGACGCCCTGGGCGACGAACAGTTCCACCGCGGCCCGGGCGATCTCCAGGCGGATCTCGGCCTTGCGCGCCTCGGTGAGAGGCGGTCGTCCCGTGCGTCCGCTGGATGCGGTCATCAGTTCCCCTCCGGGTGCGGTCGTGACCTCCCGGGATTCTCCACCATGACTCGCCCTCGACTTTATGTCACTCGAAGACACTAAGTCGTATGGTGAGTACACAACGGGCGCGGAGCCCTCGCACTACGGACAGGAGCACCTCATGGCCACTGGACTCGACGGACGCAGCGTCATCGTCACCGGAGCGGGTTCGGGCATCGGACGTGCCGCCGCCCTGGCCTTCGCCGCGGAGGGCGCCAAGGTCGTGGTCGCCGATCTCAACGTCGACGGCGCCGAGGCGGTCGTCAAGGAGATCGAGCAGGCGGGCGGCACCGCCGTCGCGGTCACGGGCGACCTGAGCGAGCAGGCGGTTGTGGACGAGGTCGCCGCGACCGCCGTGGAGCGGTTCGGCGGGGTCGACGTGCTGGTGAACAACGCCGGGATCATGGACCGCATGTCGGCGCTGGCGGACGTGGCCGACGCGGAGTGGGAGCGGGTCATCCGGGTCAATCCGACCGCGCCCTTCCTGCTCGCCCGGGCCGTGCTGCCGCACATGCTGGCGGCGGGCCGGGGCGCGATCGTGAACACCGCGTCCGAGGCGGGTTTCCGGGGCAGCGCGGCGGGCGCCGCGTACACGGCCTCCAAGCACGGCGTCGTCGGCCTGACCAAGTCCCTGGCCGTGATGTACCGCAAGCAGGGCATCCGGGCCAACGCCATCGCCCCCGGCGGTACGGCGACCAACATCTCCGTGGACGCCGACCGGACCGCCCTCGGCCCCGCGGCACTCGGCCCGCACTTCGTCAACGTGGGCCGCGTGGCCCAGCCCGAGGAGCAGGCCGCCGCCATCGTGTTCCTCGCCTCGGACGCGGCGAGCAACATCAACGGCGTGATCCTGCCGGTCGACGACGGCTGGTCGGCGGTCTGACGACACCGCCTCGGCCACGGCCCGCGGTCTCAGTCGATGCCGGTGCCGGTGCCCGCACCAGCTCCTGCTCCGGCTCCGGCTCCGACGAAGAGCCGGGCCAGCCGCTGTCCCGTCTCCACGGCCGCCGCGTGGTCCTCGATGGGCTTCACCCGCGAGTCCTTGAACACGATGTAGGTGACCCCGGAGTCCGTCCCGCCGCCGCGCGGGTCGGTGCGGATGCCCAGGCCCTTGGCCGTGGCGTACGAGGCCTCGCCGATGATGTCGTGCGGTCCGACGTCTCCTACGACGGCGTACTGCACCCGGTCCCGGTAGACGACGGCGGCGACCGAGCCGCCGCGGACGCCGTGGTCCCGGTGGTTCCAGAGGCCGCTCGCGGCGGGGACGACGATGTACGGGAGCCGTTCGGCGTCCAGATAGCGGCCGTCGGACTGCTGGAACGCCGTCATGGACGAGAAGAGCGGGTCGGTGCGCGCGTTGCAATGGGCACCGGCCTGACCGTCGCAGTCGATGTCCAGGTCGGCCTTCCAGTAGACGGCCTCCTTGGTGCCGCAGACCGGGATCGTCGCGCGCTCCCCGTCGTCGCTGCGGTACCGGCCGCGCGAGACGGGGGCGCAGTCCCGCACCTTGGCCAGCAGGTCGGCGGCACGGACGTCGCCCTCGCGCAGCGCACCCGGCCCCGCCAGGGGCCGGACCCAGGCGACAGGTGCGGCGGGCAGCATGGTCGGGGCGAGCAGGACGGCGCCGGCCACGGCCAGCGTCAGCGACTGGACACGCACGATAGAGAACCCTCTCCTGGGGGATCTGACGAACACTCAGCCCACCCTGGTGCCGGTCCGATCACGCGGCCACTGTTAGGGGGCCGGACGGTGCACGGCCCGAACTCCCGACAGGCACGGGGGACCGGAGACCCCGAGCCCGTGCCATGCCGAACAAAGACCAGGAGCCCTGAGCCCGTGCCGCACCGAACAGGGACCGGACCCCTGGTCCCGTGCCATATCGAGCAGGGGTCGGACCCCTGGTCCTGTGTCATGGCGAGCAGGGATCGGACCTCTGGTCCCGTGTCACATCGCACGGGGATCGGGCCCCTGAAGGCGCGTCACTCGCAGCGAGAGCCAAGCCCTTGAACCCTGCATCACTCCGGACGGATTCCGAGCCCGCGCGCCTGTGCCGCTCCGAACGGATGGAGCCTCGAGTCCCGTGCCACTCCGGACGGATGGAGCCTCGAGTCCCGTGCCACTCCGGACGGAAACCGAGCCTCCAAGCCCGCGTCACTCCTGACGGAAGCCAAGCCCGCACACCCGCGTCACTCCTAGCGGAAACCGAGCCCGCACGCCCGCGCTCTCCCGACGGGGGCCGGGGGGGGCGGGGGGGCCCCCGCCCGCCGGGGCCCCCCCCCGCCCGCGGCGGGCCGGGGGCGCCCGCCCACCGCGCGCGCCCCCCCCCCCCCGACACCAACACGAGGGG